>NZ_JAMXSE010000031.1:0-63656 GCF_024124685.1 Pseudoalteromonas sp. OANN1 | reverse complement strand
CAGCTTAAAAAAACGCCCTAAAATAACAACTCACACCCAACTAAACGATTGAATTAAAATAGGAACTCAGTTATCGTTTGTTGATTACAAAAACAAATTTGAAACGAGTTATTCTACAGGCTCGTTACCACAGCCCGCTATTGGCACATATACGACGTTAGATTTAACTAAGTTCTACCAGTCAAATCTAACAGAGCAAGTTAAGGCTTATCCAGATTAGCACTTGCTCAAATTAGCATAAAAAAACCAGCGTACTGTACTGACGCTGGTTTTCTGGGTTACTTTTTCTTTTTAACCTTGGCGGCTTTCTTTTTCGCCTTGATTTTCACCGGATCTTTTTTCTTCTTCGGTGCTTTTGCTTCTTTATGTTTAGGTTCTAAGCCTTTAATTACACGGCGCTTAAGTTTTTGGTCGGTGTAACGCTCAACCTTCCCTAAAACTTCAACATCATGGGCTTCAACCAAAGAAACCGCGGTGCCTTTTTTACCAGCGCGGCCTGTACGACCAATGCGGTGTACATAGATATCTGCGGTGCGTGGCATATCAAAGTTAAATACGTGGCTGATATCCGCAACGTCGATACCACGGGCTGCAACATCTGTTGCCACTAAGATATTCGTCTTACCACTGTGAAAACTCGCCATCGCAGCCATGCGTTTGTCTTGTGGCATTTCACCACGTAGCCAAGTGGTTTTAATGCCTTTGGCAAATAGCTCGCCAACGAGTGTTTCTAAGCGTTCACGCGTTTTTACGAAGATAACCGCTTTGGTGACTTCTTCGTCATCTAGTAGTTGTGCGAGCAAATTGACTTTGTGCTCGTAGTTATCTGCAAGGTGAACCCACTGATGGATTTTACCTTTTTCTTTACGTGATGGCGTGGCTTCAAGTAGTGCTGGGTCTTGTAATATACGCTCAGCAAACTTCTCAACGCTTTCGCCCTCAAGCGTTGCAGAGAACAAAAAGCACTGACGACGGTTAACCGCTTCAGAGCAAATACGTAGCATTTCTTTTCGAAAGCCCATGTCTAGCATGCGGTCGGCTTCATCTAAGATCAGTAGCTCAACGTTTTCTGCGTGGAAGTTCTCGGTTTCAAGATATTCCATCAAACGACCTGGCGTTGCGATAAGGATATCATTGTTCTTTTCGAAGATTTCTTTGTGACTGCCGTAATTAATACCGCCAGTTACCACGCCTATTTTAAGGTTAACACCTGCGGCAAGGAGTTCACATTGCTCGTGTATTTGATAGGCAAGTTCACGGGTTGGTGTCATGATAAGTACGCGGGCAAAGCCTGGCTCTTTACGAGGGAAATCAAGCAAATACTGAATCGCAGGGATCAAGAATGCAGCGGTTTTACCCGTACCGGTTGGTGCGCTGGCGAGAATATCTCGGCCAATTAGCGCTTCAGGAATAGCCATCTGTTGAATGCTGGTGGGAGTATCGAAACCCATTTTTTTAATCGCACTAATCAGCTTGCTGTCTAAATCAAATTCAGTAAATTGCATATTGCATCACAAATAAAGGACAATAGCGGAATTATACGTTGCTATTGCATTTTCTCAAAGGTATAGGATGTCTCAGTTTGCATTTAAACAGTTTTCGGTGACCCAGCATCATGCGGCAATGAAGGTTTCGACCGATGGTATTTTGCTTGGCGCGTGGGTTCCACTCGCTAAAGCCAATCGGATTGTTGATGTCGGAACGGGAACTGGGCTTATCGCATTGATGTGTAAACAGCGAAGTCCAACGAGTAAAGTCCATGCGGTTGAGATTGATGACGATGCGTTGAAAGATGCTGAATTTAATATCAAGCACAGCCCGTGGCCTGATATTGAGCTGCATCGCTGTGCAATACAAGAGTTTGATAGCGAGCTGCGCTTTGACCTCATGGTATCAAACCCACCATACTTCAACGCGAGTTTGAAAGGAGAAAATCAAGCGAGGAATAGAGCGAGACATACGGACAGCCTAAGTTTTGATGCCTTGCTTGATGCCTTCGAAAAGTTTACGACGGATGCTGGGCAACTTGCGGTAATTTTACCCTATCAAGAGAGTTTGCTCTTTTGTCGGCTTGCCAAAGCGCGAAATTGGTTTCTTGTTTCAAGCTGTGCGATTAAAACTACCCCGAGTAAATCTTACTCTCGCAGATTGCTACTGATAGGCAAACAAAGCATAGCACAACCAAGTCATGAGCAATCGTTGGTGATATACGATGTAGATAACCAATATACGAATGATTTTGTTTCTTTATGTCATGAATTTTACCTAAAAATGTGATGGATATTTTTTGCTCGTATCGTGATTTATCTTCTACACTTTAGCTGAGAAATAGTCAGAATCATCGTGTCAAAAGTGCAGTCTGATTTACGTGTACTTTGCTGGTTTAATTCGCTTGTGTAGGTGTTCATGAAAAAAGCCGAGATCCCAAATAACGAAGAAAATCGTCTCAAAGCGCTGCGCGAATATAAGGTATTGGATACAGCTGCTGAAGCAAATCTTGATGAAATTACGCAGCTGGTGTCAGAGATCTGTGAAACGCCTATCGCGCTTATTAGCTTGATAGACACAAATCGCCAATGGTTTAAGTCCAAAGTGGGGCTAGATGTGGATGAAACCCATCGAGATATCTCCTTTTGTTCTCATGCTATTTTGCAAGAAGATGTATTTGAGGTGCAAGACGCCATAGAAGATGAGCGCTTTTTTGACAATCCACTGGTTACTGGCGGTCCGAAAATCCGTCATTATTCCGGTGCACCGCTGATTAGCTCTGGCGGTTATAAGGTAGGCACTATTTGTGCTATCAGTGATAAGCCCAAGAAACTTACTGATTTGCAAAGGAAAACACTTGTCACCTTGGGTCGTCAGGTAATTCGGCAACTTGAACTGCGCAGAGAAGTAAACGTACTTAAGCTGCTCAATGATTCCAAAGACAATTTCTTATCTGATATCAGCCATGAATTACACACTCAACTTAATGCCATCATTGGCTTTAATGATGTGGTACTCAACTCAGCTGAAGCTGAAGGGTTTTCTGAATCTACGACAAGCTACCTGCAAAATATAGAAACAGGGGGGAGTAAGCTGCTTACTGTCATTGATTCCGTATTAGAGCTTGAGCTTATTGAAGGTGAAAAAGTTCAGTTTGAACCCATTCTTTGTTCATTATCCGATCTACTCAAGCAGTCAGTTGCTCGCTTTGCTACTGAGGCAAAACAACACGATATTACGATTACGCACTCTATTGCTGGCGTCTATAAAGGTGAGGCTTTGATGCTCGATAAGGATAAAGTGTCGCGCGTTATAGAGACTTTACTCGACACTGCAATTCAGAGCAGCGAGGCTGGGCAAGAGGTGGTGCTTAGAGCATATGTCATTGGTAATGAAATACAGTTTATTGTAAAAGACAGTGGTAAAGGCCTTTCGGCGCTTGAGCAAAGTAATCTATTTGACCGCTTTAGCATGTTTGAGGGCAGAGGAAACTTAGGGGTTGGATTAAGCCTATGTGTGACTAAAGCACTTATTGATATTATGGGGGGGCGGATCAGCGTTTCCAGCCAAGAGGGTGAAGGGACTGAGGTGGTGTTTGTTATTCCATGCAAAAGCGAAAGTGGAGTAAAAGTCGCTTCGCCACCAAAAACAGAGCATATCGCCATTTTCTATCATCAGATTGGTGTAATAGAAGACAATCCGCTTAATCAGCTACTGATCACTGCGATACTCGACAAACTGAATTGTAGTTATGATATTTTCGAATCTGCTGAAGCCTATTTTGAAGTGGCAAAAGAAAAACACTTTGACATCATTTTTATGGATGTGAATCTTCCGGGTATGAGTGGTACAGAGGCGGCACATTTAATCAAACAAGAAAATTCAAGGTTACCGATTTTGGCGATAACCGCTGATATTTTCTTAACTCAAGCTCAAAATGAAGTTTTTGATAATGTGATCCATAAGCCGTATAAGCTATCACAAATTGAGGCCGCATTGAGTCAGTTTTACAGATGATATTAGGGATGGGCGTTAATACTTTGGATTAGTGCTAACGCTTACTGCGCTAAACATCTAATTCGGCGTATTCCGTCATGATTTGCTCTATCCAAGTTGCGACACGCTCGTCGCTTTTGTCGTATTGACTGTCTTCATCTAGTGCTAGGCCAACAAACTGACTTTTATCTTCGGTCAGTGCTTTTGACGCTTCAAATTCATAGTCGTCTGAATTTGGCCAGTAACCTAAAAAGGTGACGCCTTGAGGGGCAATTTTTTCATGTAGCATGCCTAGTGCATCTTGAAACCATTCACCATAACCTTGTTGGTCACCCATGCCGAATAGCGCTATGACTTTGTTGCTCAGATCAACGCTGTCGATATCGTCCCAGTGAGATTCCCAGTCTTCTTGAAGTTCGCCGAAGTCCCATGTTGAGATACCAAAAATGAGGAAGTCAAACTGCTCAGCTTGTTTTAGCGGCTCGTCCTTAATATTAAATAAGGTAATTGTGTCTTTGCCGATGATTTCCTGAATCTTTTCTGCGGCCATTTCTGTGTAACATGTTGTCGAGCCGTAAAATAACCCAATTTGCATTGTATTTATCACTTTCAATTTGACTGGTATTATAGGTGGCAAGTCTACATCATGACGTTAATAATTAATACAGGTACTCTGTGAGCGAACACCAAGCAACTACCCATACACTGTCCGATCTGCAATATATAGAAGCCTTTTTAGATGCGCTATTTTTGGAGCAAGGGCTCAGTGAAAATACCATTGCAGCCTATCGCAGTGACCTTGAAAAGTTTCTCTTATTTATAAAAGCAGAAACCTCGGTGTCTTCTTTACTGGCAATCACAAGTCAGGACGTTGAGGCTTATTTGGCACACAGAATAGACAAGGGCTTAAAAGCAAAGAGTAACGCGCGAGCCATCAGTGCATTAAAGAGATTTTATTTATATTGGTTGCGAGAAAAACAAATCGCGCAGTCTCCACTGGATACTATTGCGCAACCCAAAACAACCCCGTCGCTGCCAAAAACCTTGTCAGAGCAAGAAGTTGAGGCCTTGTTAAATGCTCCTGATTGTGACGACCCGATGGGGCTGAGAGATAAAGCAATGCTCGAGCTCTTGTATGCCACGGGGTTGCGCGTGACTGAGTTAGTCGGGCTAAGAATGGAGCAAGTCAACATGAGACAAGCTGTTGTACTTGTGCGTGGTAAGGGAGGCAAGGAGCGCTTAGTGCCTATGGGTGAAGAAGCATTGCATTGGATCGAACAATTTCTCAAAAAAGGGCGGGGCTTAATGATCAAGCATGCTACCGATTTTGTCTTTCCATCCAGGCGAGGCATAGGTATGACGCGACAAACTTTTTGGCATCGCATAAAACACTATGCTATTTTGGCAGACGTTAAGTCGCCGTTATCGCCACATACGCTACGTCATGCTTTTGCAACACATTTATTGAATCATGGCGCTGACTTGCGAGTTGTGCAAATGATGCTTGGCCATAGCGACTTGTCGACGACTCAAATTTATACACATGTTGCCAGTGAACGTTTAAAAACATTGCACCAGCAGCATCACCCAAGAGCTTAATTTTTGTTGCTTGGGAATTATTTATGGTTACTCCGGTCTTAGTGAGTAGCACAAAGGGGCGCGTGAACCCCTCAAATAACAGGTTTAGAGAGAACATAATGAAAAAACTAATAGTTGCCGCTTCACTGGCATTGAGCTTTGGCGCTTTCGCTGAGCAAGTTGAGGGTCCTGTCGCACCAACAGCACAAGTAGACCCAATTACAACGCAATTTAGCGGATTAGGTATAACGGTTAAGCAAATCAAAGATAGTCCGCTTGCGGGCTTAAAAACAGTGATCACAGATAAAGGGGTACTGTATTCAAGTGCCGATGGTAAATACCTAATTCAGGGCACTATGATTGATCTTGATAACCGCCGTAATATCACCGAAGACGCGTTGAGTGATGTGCGCCAAAAAGGTATTGCTGAATACGAAGATTCAATGATCGTCTACAAAGCGGAAAATGAAAAGCATCAAATCACGGTATTCACAGACATTACTTGTGGCTACTGCCGCAAACTTCACCGTGAACTAGAAGATTACTTGGCAGCTGGTATTACCGTGAAATACCTAGCTTTCCCACGTGGTGGTTTGCGTGGTTCAGGCTATGAAGATTTGAAAAATGTATGGTGTGCAAAAGATGCCGCTGCTGCACTTACTGAGGCGAAAGCTGGTGGTGAAGTGAAACCAGTTGAAAACTGCCAAGCGCCAGTAGCCGAGCACTATCAACTAGGGCAAAGCTTTGGCATTTCAGGAACACCAGCGATCATACTTGAAGATGGTTCAATGATCCCAGGTTATCAACCTGCAGCAGCTATCGCACAAATGCTAGATGCAAATAGCCCTAAGTCATAATGACTCACGCTTAGCGATGGAGTTCGCGTTGAGAACTCGATAAGATAGCAAGATAAAGAATATAAAAGGCCATTTTGGCCTTTTTTGTTTTGTGAAAAAGTATGCATACAGAAATTAAACCAAGAGAGCGGGTTGATGACAGCCATTTACCGGCTTCACTACATCCCGTGATCAAACAGCTTTATGCTGCCAGAGGGGTTAAATCAGTCGTTGAACTCGATAATAGCGCCGCAACCTTACACGATTTTAAATTATTTAAAGACATCGAGCTTGCAAGCCAAATTCTGGCTGAAGCACTTTCTTTGCAACAACAAGTGTTGATTGTTGGTGACTTTGACGCCGATGGCGCAACGAGCACCGCCGTGTTAATGGAGGGGTTGCCTCAGTTTGGTTTTCAGCGGGTGGATTACCTCGTGCCAGATAGATTTAGCTTGGGGTACGGCCTAAGTCCAGCATTGGCCGAGCAAATCGTTGCCATAAAACCTGATTTGGTGATCACCGTAGATAACGGTATTTCCTGTATTCGCGGTGTCGAAATCGTGAAGCAGGCGGGTATTAAAGTGATTGTTACCGATCACCATTTACAAGGTGATGAGTTGCCGGTTGCCGATGCGATTGTTAATCCAAATCGTGTTGACTGCGATTTCCCGTCTAAGTCTATCGCGGGCGTTGGGGTTGCCTTTTATCTGCTGATAGCACTAAGGCATTACTTAAGAGCGCAAAACTATTTTGTGGAGCGAAATATCGCGATGCCAAATTTGGCGGCATTATTAGATATTGTCGCCCTAGGCACCGTGGCTGACGTTGTGGCTTTGGATGCGAATAACCGCACTTTGGTATATCAAGGGCTCGCCCGGATCCGCAGTGGTCAAACGCGACCGGGGATCCAAGCGCTTATCGAGGTTTCTAACCGTAATAATGCTAGATTAAGTGCCAGTGATTTTGGCTTTGCGTTAGCACCAAGACTCAATGCCGCGGGGCGTCTTGACGATATGAGTTTAGGTATTGCTTGCTTGTTATCGAAAGACATTAATCAAGCCCGCCGTATTGCGTCTGAGCTCGATAGTCTAAATATAGAACGACGCGAGATTGAGCAAAGTATGCAGCAAGAGGCGCAAGCGGTATTAGAGCGTTTGGTACTTAAAAGCCAAGAAGTACCAGATGCCTTGTGTTTGTATCAAGATGATTGGCATCAAGGTGTGATAGGTATTCTAGCGGGACGCTTAAAAGAAAAATATCACCGCCCGTGTATTATTTTTGCACAAGGCGACAACGGCGAGATCAAGGGCTCATGTCGTTCTATTGAAGGTCTGCACATGCGTGACCTGCTGGAGTCAATCAATACCCAGCACCCAGAATTAATTGTAAAGTTTGGTGGTCATGCGATGGCAGCAGGATTGACCATTTTAGAGTCTGAATTTGCGCGGTTTAAACAGGTATTTGAACAAAACGTCAGTGCGACGCTGAGCGAAGAAGCAAAGCAAAGCATTCTGTTGACGGACGGTGAGCTGCCGGGCGATTGCTTTACCATGGATTTTGCTTTTGAACTACAGCAGGCAGGTCCGTGGGGGCAGCAATTTAGTGAGCCGGTATTTCAGGATGTATTTGAGTTGGTGCAGCAACGTATTGTTGGCGACAAACATCTAAAACTTGTGCTTAAGCATCGTTCAGGCCGATTGGTTGATGCGATAGCATTTAACGTTGACGTTCGGGCTTGGCCAAATCTCCAGGCAACCCATGCTTTATTTGCTTATCAATTAGATATTAATGAGTTTCGTGGTAAATATAATTTGCAGCTTATTGTGCGTGAACTTCAGGCGCAATCGAATTAATAGAGATGTGCGTACTGAGTTTGTTAAAAAACTCCCAAAATTCTCACTTTAAGGGATGCTAAGCGCGGTTATTATTTGATACTATTGGTCGCTTAAATCTATGGTCTGACCCGTTGTCAGACCTGTTTGTGTGAATTCACAAACCGACAAATTTAGTTCTGGAGTAATGGTAAATGTTTGAAGTGAATCCTGTGATTAACCAAATCAAGGAAATTCGCGAACGTACAGAGCTTCTTAGGGGGTATCTTTGACTACGCTCTAAAGCAAGAGCGTTTAGAAGAAGTTAATGCCGAATTAGAAGATCCTGCTGTATGGAACGAGCCGGAAAGAGCCCAAGCACTGGGCAAAGAAAAATCGAATTTAGAAGTGATTGTTGAAACCATCGATAATCTCGTGTCTGGTGCCGATGATGCAGAAGGTTTGGTTGAGCTTGCCGTAGAAGCCGAAGATGAAGAAACCTTCACTGAAGCAGAGCAAGAGGTCAACGGCCTTGTTGAGCAGCTGGAAAAACTAGAGTTTCGTCGTATGTTCTCAGGCGAGCAAGATGCCAACGATGCGTACATCGACTTACAGTCAGGTTCTGGCGGTACTGAAGCTCAAGACTGGTGTAACATGTTGCTGCGTATGTACCTGCGCTGGGCTGAGGCGAAAGGTTTTAAAGCCGAAATCGTTGAAGCGACCGATGGTGATGTTGCTGGTATTAAGGGCGCGACAGTTAAAGTCACGGGCGAATATGCTTACGGTTGGCTTCGTACAGAAACGGGCGTACACCGCTTAGTACGTAAGAGTCCTTTTGATTCAGGCGGTCGTCGTCATACTTCGTTTGCTTCTGTATTCGTTTACCCAGAAATTGACGACAATATCGAAATCGATATTAATCCTGCAGATCTTCGTATCGATGTATATCGTGCATCGGGCGCGGGTGGTCAGCACGTTAACCGTACAGAATCTGCGGTACGTATTACGCACTTACCAACCAATACGGTAGTGCAGTGTCAGAATGACCGTTCGCAGCACAAGAACAAAGATCAAGCGATGAAGCAGTTAAAGGCGAAATTGTTTGAACTTGAACTGCAAAAGCAAAACGCTGAAAAGCAAGCCCAAGAAGATGCAAAATCTGACATCGGTTGGGGCAGCCAAATCCGTTCATACGTGCTAGATGATTCACGTATTAAAGATTTGCGTACAGGTATTGAAAATCGCAATACCCAAGCCGTACTAGACGGCGATTTAGACAAATTTATCGAAGCAAGCCTGAAATCAGGCCTTTAATCCACAAGCTAAACTAAGAGCTAAACAATGACAGATCACAATCAAGACGAAAATAAACTTATTGCTGAGCGTCGTGGCAAGCTAGATGCGATCCGGGAAAATTGCCCTGCGAATGGCCACCCGAACTCATTCCGCCGCGAAGACTACACACAAGATCTACAAGCTAAGTTTGGTGATAAATCGAAGGAAGAGCTAGTAGAACTTGATCATCATGTTTCTGTTGCGGGTCGTCTGCTTGCGAAACGTGGTCCTTTCTTAGTGTTGCAAGACATGAAAGGTCGTATTCAGGCTTATGCTTCAAAAGACGTACAAAAAGACCTAAAAGAGAAGTATGGTCAATTAGATATCGGCGATATTGTTGGTGTTAAAGGCCCGCTTCATAAATCCGGTAAAGGCGATTTATACGTCGACATGGTTGAGTATGAACTACTGACGAAGTCACTACGTCCACTACCTGAAAAGTTCCACGGCCTGACTGACCAAGAAGCAAAATACCGTCAGCGTTATGTTGATTTGATCACTAACATGGACACGCGCGAAACATTCCGTATTCGTTCAAAAGTGATTGAGGGTATTCGCCGTTTCTTAGCTGAACGTGACTTTATGGAAGTGGAAACGCCGATGCTACAGGTTATTCCTGGCGGTGCCTCTGCACGCCCATTTGTAACGCATCACAATGCACTTGATATCGATATGTATCTACGTATCGCGCCTGAGTTATATCTTAAGCGTCTAGTGGTTGGTGGTTTTGATCGTGTGTTCGAAATCAACCGTAACTTCCGCAACGAAGGTTTATCTACGCGTCATAATCCAGAGTTCACTATGATTGAGTTCTATCAAGCATACGCGGATTACAATGATCTGATGAACTTGACCGAAGACATGTTACGCACCGTGGCACAAGACGTGTTAGGCACTACTACGGTTATTAATACTGTGAAGAATGCTGAAGGCGAAGTGACAGAGACGATTGAGTATGACTTTGGCAGTGCGTTCCAGCGTTTGTCTATGGCTGATGCTATTTTACAATACGGCCCAGATGCTGAAGCCCAAGCTGAAATCTTTAAAGATCCAGAAAACCACTTTGAAGCACTAAAAGCATACGCTAAGAAAGTTCACGTTAAGATCCCTGAAAACTGTGTATGGGGTCCAGGTAAGTTCCTATGTGAAATCTTCGAAGAAGTCGCTGAACACAGACTTATCCAACCGACGTTCATTACTGAATATCCTTGGGAAGTGTCACCGCTTGCACGTCGTAACGATGAAAATCCATTTATCACAGACCGTTTCGAGTTCTTCGTTGGTGGCCGTGAGCTTGCAAATGGTTTCTCTGAGCTTAATGATGCTGAAGATCAAGCTGCGCGCTTTGCTCGCCAAGTGGAAGAAAAAGATGCAGGTGACGATGAAGCAATGCACTACGATGCGGATTATATCCGTGCGCTAGAGCATGGTTTACCACCAACAGCAGGTGAGGGGATTGGTATCGATCGCCTTGTGATGTTGTTCACGGACTCACCGACTATTAAAGACGTTATCTTGTTCCCACACATGCGTCCTGAAGTACAAGCTGAACAGTAAGTATTTTCACGTAATCTGAAAGTACATCTAGAAAAGCGCCTTATGGCGCTTTTCTGTTATTTGCGTAAGATAAATCTCACAGTATTTTTAAATACATAGTTTTATTATGTAGTTATTGCCAACTCCTATTCATAATAAAAGTTGTTTCTCTTTTGAAACTAGATTATCCCAATTTTCTAACTAGTCTTTTTCAAGTTCTAATGCTGCGTTAAAAATAACAAATAGGGAATCCGATAAGATGAGCAATAATGAGTTTGAAAATGTCGATGAGCACGAGCAAGCGAGAATTTTATATTATCGGGCTTGTATTGCTGAGTTTCAGCAGCTTGGTTATCAAGAAGCATTTTTGGACGAAGTTTTGCGTCAACAACGTGCATTAAGAAATACCTACAGCGATCCTAACCCTCTACAAAATGAGTAAAAATTGGCGTTAGTGCCGAGTAACTAAGCAGACTGCACAATCTATCACCATTCAGTGCTTTTTTACAAGAAAAGTATTTGACATATTTTTTCTAACCTATATTATACGCCCCACAAGACGGAGAGGTGGCCGAGTGGCCGAAGGCGCTCCCCTGCTAAGGGAGTATAGGGTTTGTAGCCCTATCGAGGGTTCGAATCCCTCCCTCTCCGCCATTTTTAATGGTTGTCTTGTACGGACGCATAGCTCAGCTGGATAGAGTACCTGGCTACGAACCAGGCGGTCGGAGGTTCGAATCCTCCTGCGTCCGCCACTTTTCCTTAAGTGGTTAAATAATAAAGGTAGGAAACAGGCAGTTGGAGGTTCACCTTCACAAAATACGTCCTGCGACCGGCACTTTTCTTTAGGTGGTTAAATATAAAGAAGTTGGAAAACTATACATTCATAACGGACGCATAGCTCAGCTGGATAGAGTACCTGGCTACGAACCAGGCGGTCGGAGGTTCGAATCCTCCTGCGTCCGCCACTTTTCCTCAAGTGGTTAAATAATAAAGGTAGGAAACAGGAAGTCGGAGGTTCGCCTTCACAAAATATGTCCTGAGTCCGGCACTTTTCTTTAAGTGGTTAAAAATAAAGAAGTTGGAAAACTATACATTCTTAACGGACGCATAGCTCAGCTGGATAGAGTACCTGGCTACGAACCAGGCGGTCGGAGGTTCGAATCCTCCTGCGTCCGCCACTTCTCCTTAAGTGGTTAAATAATAAAGGTAGGAAACGGGAAGTCGGAGGTTGACCTTCACAAAATACGTCCTGCGTCCGGCACTTTTCTTTAGGTGGTTAAATATAAAGAAGTTGGAAAACTATACATTTATAACGGACGCATAGCTCAGCTGGATAGAGTACCTGGCTACGAACCAGGCGGTCGGAGGTTCGAATCCTCCTGCGTCCGCCACTTTCCCTCAAGTGGTAAAATAAAGAGATAAACAAGCCGACGGAAGTCGGTTTTTTTGTGCCTAAACATTTCGTCTAGGAGCAGGTTTACCCTGCGATCAGTTACGAAAGTTGAATATGATGGCGGTCGGAGGTTCACTCTCCACAACACACATCCTGCATCCACTACTTATCTCAAGTGGTAAAATAAAGAGATAAACAAGCCGACGAAGGTCGGTTTTTTTGTGCCTAAACATTTCGTGTAGGAGCAGGCTTACCCTGCGATCTTTTACAAAAGTTGAATATGACTGCGCTCGGAGATTCACTCTTCACAACACACGTCCTGCATCCGCCACTTCTCCTTAAGAGGTTAAAGAATGAAGGTAAAAGCAGGCTATCGGAGGTTCACTCTTCACAATACACGTCCTGCATCCACTACTTATCTCAAGTGGTAAAATAAAGAGATAAACAAGCCAACGGAAGTCGGTTTTTTTGTGCCTAAACATTTCGTGTAGGAGCAGGTTTACCCTGCGATCAGTTACGAAAGTTGAATATGATGGCGGTCGGAGGTTCACTCTCCACAACACACGTCCTGCGTCCGCTACTTTTCCTCAAGTGGTAAAATAAAGAGATAAACAAGCCGACGGAAGTCGGTTTTTTTGTACCTAAACATTTCGTGTAGGAGCTGGTTTACCCTGCGAGCTGTTACGAAAGTTGAATATGAAGGCGCTCGGAGGTCCACTCTCCACAACACACGTCCTGCGTCCGCCACTTTTCCTCAAGTGGTTAAAGAATGAAGGTAAAAACAGGCTGTCGGAGGTTCACTCTCTACAACACACGTCCTGCGTCCGCTACTGTATGATAAAACTCCCTAAACACTTTTCATTTTTTTTCTGACTGATACCCTAATCGCGTATTTATTTAGAGAAAGCGTTATATGTTTCAATCACTCAGAGTTTATTTACTGCTTGTTTTTTGTTGTGTTCCTTTAACCGTTGAAGCGCTTACATTAGGTGCTGAGCGCGCAGATGAGTATTTACCTGTGTTAAAAGGTAAGCGCGTCGGGTTAATCGTAAACCAAACATCCCGAGTTGACGACCAACATCTAGTTGATTACTTACTTAATAAAGAAGTGGATGTTAAAAAGGTCTTTGCACCGGAACATGGGTTTCGTGGTAATTATGATGCGGGTGCTAAAGTAGCTGATGCAAAAGATGTGAAAACTGGGCTACCAATCATTTCGCTTTATGGCAGTAATAAAAAGCCAAGGCCTGAGCAGCTCAAAGATATCGATGTGCTTATTTTTGATATTCAAGATGTGGGGTTGCGTTTTTATACATACATCAGCACTATGCATCTTGCGATGGAAGCCGCAGCCGATGCAAATATTGAATTTTGGGTTTTTGATAGGCCAAATCCAAATATCGCATATGTTGATGGCCCATTATTAGAAAAACCATTTCAATCTTTTGTTGGTATGCATCCCATTCCCGTATTGCATGGCATGACCGTTGGCGAACTGGCAACTATGATTAAAGGAGAGGGGTGGTTAACCTCGCTTAAAGCGCCACAGTTACGTGTATTTCCAATGCGAAACTATAGTGGCAGCACTGAATATAGATTGCCGATCCCGCCAAGTCCTAACCTACCAAATCAGCAAGCAATCTACTTGTATCCATCATTGTGCTTTTTTGAAGCGACACCTATTTCTGTAGGTCGTGGAACGAATTTTCCATTTCAAGTTTTTGGCTACCCAGATCCTAAATTGGGTGAGTTTCAGTTCACACCTAGACCTGTGTTGGGGGCGGCTTCCAATCCTAAATTAAATGGTGTGACTGCGTTTGGCCTGGACTTAAGAAACAGCAATGTACGAGGTTTTGATCTAACTTGGTTTGTTGCCGCACATATACAGTTCAAACACGAGAATAAAGTGTTTTTTCAGTCCCCCGATTTTCTCGATAAGCTTGCAGGCACGGACAAAATCCGCAAAGCCATTGAGTCTGGCCAATCGGCATCAGAGTTGAGAAAGCTGTGGCAGCAGGATGTACAAGATTTTTTAAAGCAGCGAAAAAAGTATTTATTATACCCGAGACCGTAACGGGTTTTTGCTAGAGGTAAACGGCAGCACGAGTCTGCCGTGAGCAGATTAAGTCTTACTCGCTACGCAATACTTGCATGTTTTCATTGGCCTTATCCACGCGTTTTTGCCAATGCAGGTTTGATTGTGCAAGTGCCGTGAATAAAACATCAATAAGGTAGGCTTGAGAAGTACGAGACAGCATACCTGAATGTTTAAGTGGCTCCCCTTCATTGATGCAATACAGTATCGCATCTGCCATTTCCGCAAGTGAGTGGCTACCATAACGAGAAATGGCAAGACATTTACAACCATTATCCAATGCCTGATTAGTCAAGGTTAGCAAGCTCTTGCTAGTTCCTGTATTGCTGATCACAATAAAAAGATCGTCTTTCCCCATCGTTGCAATAAAGCTGGAGGCGCTGATTTCATCAACCTGAGCAATTGCCGGAATACCAAGCTTTTGGAGTTTCCAAGTTAAATCTTGGGCCATAGTGAAAGTACTACCAAGTGCACACACAATGACTTTTCGTGCGTTCTTCACCAACTGAATTGCGTTCTCAAACTGTTTTGCTGAGTTAAGTTTTCGAGTTTCGGAAATAACATTTTGCTGTTTTAGTTGTAATTTATCTGCGATTAACTCGATGGAGTCATTACTGGAAATTAACTCATCAATTGGTGCGCTGGTATCTGTTTGCTCGTTGAGCGCATCAACAACGGCAAGTTTAAATGCTGGAAATCCTTTATAACCCAGCTTTTGGGCAAATTTTACGACGCTAGATTGGCTGACACCGGCTTCGCGTGCCAGTTCAACAGAGGAAAGCGCACGGATTTTATCGCCCGAGTTCAAGGTAAAGTCAGCAAGCTTTGCCTCACTATTAGATAGTGATGGACGAAGTGCTTTTATTTTGACAAATGTAGACATACGATACTCAATCCGAACTAATTTAATCTGTCCATATTATAGGTTCAATTGGAACGTTACGATAGACCAAAAAGGAATATCATTGCACAAAACACACTCATTGTACCAGTATTGGGGTTAAATGTTGACTTAAATTTAATTTAGTCGCAAAGACTTGGTGTTTTAAACCGCTTAACTTAAGCTAAGTGTTTTGAATTTATAGATTAAACTATATGGCTTGGTACTCGATTTTGCCACCTTTGATTGCAATTGCAGTCGTGTTTTGGCGTAAAGAAGTGATTATCGCATTGATTTTAGCGCTAGTTTCTTCTGAATTTTTATTGGCTTTACATGGCCAGCAGTCGCTAGTTGCTGGCACATTCGTAGGCAGTATTGAACGTGTTATTGAGGTTGCGACATCGGCAGGTAACAGCCGGATCTTGATTTTCAGCATAGTGATAGGTGCATTGCTCGCCTACATTAGAGAGTCAGGCGGAGTTGCCGCAACGGTGAATATGCTGCTTAATCGAGGCGTCGCTAAGAGTAAACGTCAGGTTGGCTTACTAACCATGTTTACTGGCACGGCAGTGTTCATCGAATCAAATATGAGTGTACTGACCTCTGGTATTGTTGCGAGGGGACTATTTGATAAGTTCAAAATGAGTCGGGCTCGTTTAGCTTATATCATCGATAGTACTAGCGCTCCTGTATGTATTTTGATTTTACTTAATGGCTGGGGTGCTTATGTGCTTGGGTTGCTGAGTAACTACGAACTTGAGCAGTCTGCAGTGAGTATTTTATGGGGTAGTGTCGCGTTTAATTTTTATGCGATTATTGCGCTGTTAATTGTTCTCTATACGATTGTCTTTGATAAAGTTCATGGTCCGATGAAGGCCGCAGAGCAAGAGTTAAAACACCACACGGCTGAAATAAGTAGTGGGCCGAGCGCCACCAAGTCGCGTTATATGCTGATCCCTTTATTAACGCTGATTGTAAGTATGATTGGATTTATGTTTTGGACAGGCGATGGTGTATTGGCAAATGGTAGCGGCTCCAAATCAGTACTTTATGCCACAATTTTAGCTTCAACCGTTGCGTACCTGCTGCTTTTAACTGGTAAGAGATTTAGTCATCACGAGCTAATGGATGTTGGCTTTAAGGGGATGGGGGAGCTGCTGCCATTGGTAAGCATTGTGTTACTCTCTTTGACTCTAGGTGCAAGTCTAAAAGAGTTGGGAACAGGGACTTTTGTTGCGTCTTTAGTTGGTGACTATCTGCCTATTTACTTGATAGTGCCTGTACTCTTTATTACTGGTGCAATCATGTCATTTACAACTGGCACATCATGGGGCACCTTTGCCATATTAATACCGATTGGTGTGCCACTTATTCAAGCGCTTGGCTTGCCGCCGTCGCTTGTGCTTGGTGCTATTTTAAGCGGCGGTATATTTGGCGATCACTGCTCGCCTATCTCTGATACCAGCGCGGTATCGGCACTGGCATCAGGGTGTGACTTACTGACTCATGTTAAAACCCAATTACCCTATGCACTGGTGGGGGGCGTATTAGCTATTATCTGCTTCTTTATTGCCAGCCTTATTATGATTTAAGAGCGCCTGTTAGGGGCAAGCCAAAACTTGGTTTTGCCCCATACTTTCAATTGCAATAATTTGCCCTTGGTTGGCGGTCGACAGTGCTAGCATAACTGGCGTATTAAAATTAATAACACTGGTTTTTGGTTGTGGCATGGCGCTAAGTAAGCTCTGTTTTAACTCGATGAGAGTATGGGTATTACACTCTTCAATTAACCAAGCGTTGTCGTTAATCGCAACCAATCTACCGTAACGTTGTTCTTGGGCTCGCTGCTTTGCGGCTTCAAACTTAGCATCTAATACTCTTTTTTGCTCATCTATCCGAGCCAAATATTGGCCCTGCTCTAGCTCATGTGTTTCGATGTGTTGAAAACCTCCGTAACTGACTAAATGTGCACTTGAGTTATATTCTTTATCAATATCAACATGTTGATTTTGATACCACAAGGTGAAAAGTAAAGCGAGTGAACAAGTAACCGCGCTCCACTGCCAAGTTTCTATACGACCCAAAAAATGATGGGCAAAGCTAACTAGTCGCACCTTGATGCGAGTAGCCAAAGTTAACGGTTTGTCCTGCTTGCTAGCTTGGTAAGCCGCTTTTAACTTGGCGTCAAATTTGTCTAAATTACTCATGATTTTCACCCACTTGAGACTTTAGTGTCTCTTTTGCGTATCTAATTCGAGTTTTTACAGTCTCTTGTGTGGCCCCTACAATTTGCGCTATTTCAGCTAAGCTGAACCCCTCTAACTGTAAGCTTAGCGCTTCTTTTTGTAATAAAGGAAGTGCAGCAATTTGCTGGTATAGCCACTGTTCCTCCGAGGCTTTTGTAAACTCATTGGAGTTGGTCATACCTACTTTACTATCTGTCAACTCAGAGAGTTTACCTGACGCTCTGATTGAATCGATTAGCAGGTTACGTGCAATGTGAAACAAGTAAGCCTTGGGGTGGCCCTGCTGTCGATAAGCGCTTTTCTTTTCGATGACTTTTAGCCATGTTTTTTGACATATATCTTCTGCCGACGCCGCCTGTGTTTGTGTTTTCAGAAAGTGAAATAAATCACTTTGATAGCGTTCAATGACTTGCTCTAGGTATTTTACTTTACCCGTCGTTGCATATTCATAAAGCGGATCTTCTACGTTGCTGGTGGCGCGAGCACGCCACATTTTCAAGCTACTCAGCATAGGCAATCCTAAGTCTCAAGGGTCAACAGACCCTAATATCAATAAGCTAAATTAAGAAGTTTACTTCGTGACTCAGCGGCTCAAATTGATTACGTATTAATGGCCGTTATTGTTCCAGTGTAAACTCTAATACAACGCGCTGAGCGTATTGCGGCTGCGGTTTTCCATCAACAATAAGTGGTCTATATTTCCATTTCCTTAGTGCTCTGACAGCAGCCTGATCAAATACTCTTTTAGGCTCCGCATTCGTCACTTTAACATCAATCACTTCGCCTTGTGGAGAAATGGCAAACTCCATTTCTACCCAGCCTTCCACTCCATCTCTAGCCGCCGCGGGCGGATAGTTAGGGTTGCTTCTAACAAGTGGAGTCGCTTGCCCATCGGTGGAGAATTGCAGCGTCATTGTGTTAGTAAACTTCCCTAAATCTAAGCTAGGTGTCTCGCTACTAATTTGTAGATTATCTCCTGTATCAACGATATTTTCAGTAGGTCTAATCGGGGCCGTTATTGGTTTTGGTGGTTCTGGCATTACCCTTTTTTCTTCGACTGGAGAGTCCTCTCTATCCGTTGCAATAGTAAGATCAAATACTTCTTTGTCGATAATGGGGCGAGTGAGTTCTTGAGAGACCAAGTTTTGCATAAAGCCAAAGGTGGCAAAAGTAATAATAACTGCGCCAACAAGCGATAGTGCGAGTTTTGGAATTGCTGAATTAGGCTGTTGAAGCGTGGCTAATGTCGTCATGATTTTATCCCCGTTATGTTGTTCTCGTAAATAGAACGTTTGGGTAACGGAAACGGGGTGAAAGTTTTTAGGTTTTTTTGATATGTATCTTGGTTTGGCTACAGGCCTTGGATTACAATGCACAAAGAGCAGAGTACATTATTTAATTTTTCGTGATCATAGGTTGTTATGAAGTTAGTTGAGATCAACAAGGCGCGTTATCGCAAACATCTAAATCAAGTTATCATTGCTTGCGTAGCAGCGCTAACAATCGGTAGCTTAGGGATTGCTCAGTTATTGATCCAATTATTTCCTGATGTTGATGGTAGCCATTTTCATTGGAATTTAACTGGTGTAGTCGTGACCTGCATCGTCATTGGGTTCATGCTCAAAAAGCATAAAGCGCATCCCTTTATGACCGAAGTAAGTTATGTGTGGGACTTAAAGCAATCACTGAACAAAATCACCCGTAAAATGGCGAAGTTAAAACAGGCAGCGCAGCAGGGGGATGTAGATGCGATGACGGCGATTCAGTATAGCTATGCGGGATCTCGTCAGCTATGGCAATTGGATGACAATACCATAACGATGGATGATTTGGCGATGTGGCAAGCGGAGCTGGATTCACTGGCTAGCAAATATCAAGTTGAAATAAAAGCAGAAAACTATAAAGAAACGATGTTGAAACAGTACTAACAAAGCGGCTTGATTCGGCGTTAAACTTTTTCACAATTTTTAATGTGACACTAATGTGTCAGAACGGTAATATAACAGTCGAATTTTCTATTAAAGGAACAAATTGAACTGTGCTATTGCGTCATCGGTTTCACCAGTTCGGCTGGTTGGTTCTTATCAACTCTCTTTGCTCAATCTTAATTACCATAAACGTTGTAAATACCAATCCTGCCGATTATCAAGGACTGACATTATTTTACGTTTCCGTATCAACGTGGAGCCATATGGCTTTACTCACAGCGTTAGTGAGTATTGTTGCAATGCCTTTAATATGGTTACAGTCAAATAAAGTGAGATCCGTATGCTTTGCTTTATTTTATGCATTGTTTTTCGTAGCGCTTATTGCAAATAGCTTGTGCTTTGAGCTATACAAGTTTCATATTAACGGTGTTATTGTCGATATGCTGCTTGCAGGCCAAGTTATTGAGTTCTCAGCAATTGCATGGGCTCAAGCGATAGCTATTTTTGTTATGATATTTGTGATCCAGTTTTACCTGTCAACGTGGTTAAGTAAGCCCCGAGCCGTAATGCAGCTGCGCTTTGGTCGAAAGTTTACCAGCGTAACCATTATTGCCCTGTTGGCGAGCAATACAATTCATGCTTGGGCAAGTGCGACGGTATATCAACCAATCACAGGGTTCAGTAAGTACTTACCCCTCTACAAACCCGCAACAGCAAACTCTTTTTTGCGTAAATATGATTTGCTAAATGAAGCCGCATTGGCGCAGCAGAAAAGAATGTCTTTAACACAAGGACAATTTAACTATCCTTTACAACCTATTGAAGTAGAGCCAGTTAAGAAGCCTCTTGATATTGTTTTTGTGGTGCTGGATTCATGGCGGTATGATGCTTTTACAGCGCAAGTGACTCCCAATATTTGGCGATTCTCACAACAAGGAGCGGTCTTCAATCACCACTTTTCTACTGGAAATTCTACACGTACAGGGATAACCGGGTTATTTTATGGCTTGCCTGGCACCGCTTGGCAGGACATTTACAATAATCGAGTTACTCCATTATTGATGGATAGAATGCGCGATTTGGGTTATCAATTTGGAATATTTTCTTCTGCTCAGCTTGTTCGCCCTGAGTTTAATGAAACCGTCTTTGCTCGCGTTGAGGGGCTAAAAACGCATACTGAAGGCGATGACGTATTAGCACGAGATAAACAGGTCACTAATAATTGGTCCTCTTGGTATTCAAAGCGAGATCCAGATAAGCCTTCATTTAGTTTTATTTTCTATGATGCAATCCATGGCTACGCAGTTCCTGAGGGTTACCATGCTGGGTTTGAGCCAATGCACGGTCCCATTAACCATATGTTATTGGACAACGATTATGATAGAGAACCAATTTTAAATCGTTATCTTACCAGTACACACTTTGTAGATAGTCTTGCTGCATCGGTATTAGCGCAGCTTGATATAGAAAATACACTGGTGATTATCACCTCAGATCATGGTGAAGAGCTAAATGACAACAAGCTTAATTACTGGGGACACAATAGTAATTTTACTGAGCCGCAGATAAAGGTGCCATTTATTGTAGTTGGGCCAAAAAGCGAAAAGTGGCAGCGTTGGCAAGCCTCAAATGCGGTAACCAGTCATTTAGACGTAGTACCAACCCTGATGAGTGAGTACTTAGGGATTAAAAACACGCCTGAAGATTATAGTACGGGTTATAACTTAACCGGGCCTGTTAAAGAGAGAAATTGGTTACTACTTAGCAGCTACAACAAATATGCGGTTGTGAGTAAGCAGCAAATTATTGAAGTCTCGCCCATGGGAACATATGAGACGCTCGATGAAACGAACAAGCCATCTGAGCAAGAACCAAACTTTGAATATATTCAAGAGGCGATGCAGCAGATCAGCCACTTTCAGTAGATAAAGGAGACTTAGGTGTGCTGTTGTGTATAGGTACACACTAACTCAAGCGGTATAACTAAGCGCTTAATGAGTAAAATTGAAAGGCGTTTTTCTTGTCTTTTTTAACCGTGTACATGGCGACATCAGCACATTCGATTAATTGGCTTAGCTCAATAGCGTCTCTTGGATAGCTTGCAATACCTATGCTCGCGCCAACTCTCAGTGGCAGTGATTTCCCTTCTGGCGTTTGCCAAATCATTTCGGTGTTAATCGCCTCTAGCAGGTTTTCAGCGATGCGCTGCAGCTTTTCATTTTTGGCGCAGTGCAAGGCAATCAAAAACTCATCACCTCCCCAACGACAAACTACATCTTGTTCTCTAACCTGAGTACTAATTTGAGTGGCGATATGTTTTAACATAGCGTCACCGGCGTTATGGCCATAAATATCATTGATTGGTTTAAACTCATCTAAATCAAGAATAAATAAGCTAAACGGAGTTTCGTTATCTAACCACTCGTTGATTTTGATCTCAGTACCATGGCGATTGTAGAGGCCTGTTAGCTTATCGCGGTTAGCCTTTTTATTGAGTTCTTGAAACACGGTTTTTCTCAGCGTGATATCTGATAAAAATACCTGTAAATAGAAATGTCCGCTACTTTCCACTCTCAGCATGATGACACTCAGCCAAACAGGTTGCTCGGTCAAGGGGTTGATAAACTCAAACTCTGACTGAGTTGGCTGGTTAAGCTCCAAAGTATGCTCCGTAAAGGTATAAAGAATATCCGGAGTTTTGCAGTAGCGACCAAAGCTTTCTGGAAAATATTCATCAAGGTCAATCGCCATACCAGCCAGCAAATCACAAGCGGCATCATTAGCTAAGATCACTTCCCCTTTGTCTTTTACCAGTAGGGTGGGAGAAGATGAGCGCTCAAACATGAGTCTAAAGCGCTTCTCAAGGATTTCGATATCAGCTCGAAGTTGCCGTTCTTGCTCGAACATGGAAGCGGTTTTAGCAATAAGTTGATTGGTATTGCTTGCAATATCACCGATTTCGCTTGATTCATGTCCTTTAGGTACGATTAAATTTAAGGGGGCTCCAGGAATAACCCTCGCAATTTGGCTGCTCAAGTTACTCAGGGGCTTTGTCACGATAAAGTGTGTCACAACCGTGAAGATGATTAAGATGGGGATGATGACGACCAACAAAGTCTGAACGCTTGAACGAGCGATATCTCTAGCGTTTTGCTCGATAAAAACGGAGTTTGGTTGGATATAGATCTCACCAACGATTTCACTCAATAAAAACGGATGATTGAGCTTAATAATGGTAGCATTTTGCGGCTTAAATCCTACGCTTTGAGCGAGCCACTTTTCTTCACTTTTGATTGCGGCTGAAGAGATTACATCGTTACTGACTAGGCCATTAATGACTTCTACAGCCAGGTCTTTGTCATTGAGATAAGTTGCAATAGAGGAAGAAGACGACACGGTTTGGCCAATTTGCCCGATAATAGTATTAGAGCGCCGAAGTTCACGCTCAACAATATGGTCGTGATATAACTTAGCGTAAAGCATTGAAAAAATAAAAGTTGAGACAACCAGCACGAGTGCCAGTCGTACAATCAATCCATACTTAGTCATCGATTTGATAGATTACCTTTACATCACCCGTCACAAAGTCTGCTGGAATGTAGCCGATTGCATTTGGCGTATTTCTTATATTTTCAAGTATAGCTGATGGTGAAGAAAATGATTGTGGGGGAGAAACTTTGCCGCTGAATTTTATTCTCGACCAATAGGCGTTAATTTGGCTCTCATTTCGGCCAGTCAGTGCCAGAAAAAAAGGGCCTCTTAATGGATGCGATTTTTCGTAGTCATAGGTCACGGCTATATCACCGTTAGGAAAGGCAACGTATTTTCCCATATACATGTCGATGAGTTGACGCTGTGATATCGACTCGATGGGGTTGTCTTTGTTAACGATGACGGCAATATCAGCGGCTGCTGAAATAGGGTATGAAACGAGGAAGAAAACAGTAATAAGTAACCTTTTCATCAGAACACCCAATTAAAGCTAAGCGTAAAGGTATTAAACGAAAGGTCTGGGTTACTAAATTGCTCTATATTGTGAAGATAGAAAGCACTGGGTAGGTGATTTGTAGAAGTATGTTTCCAGTTAAGCTTCAATGCGAGTGTTGGGCTGAGTTCGCGCCGCCACGTTAAGGAAGTGCTGCGCTGATCCAATTGATAAAAACCAGAGTATGTTGAGGCTTCTTCATAGAGATATAATAATTCTGGTGATGGAGTCAATGGACCGGATTCAATCATTGTCTCATTATCTGATTCAGCGACAGAATAGGTAAAAGAGACCGTGTTTAAACCAAATCGCTTACCTAAGGTAACATACCCCGCCTTGAGATGGTTGAGGATGTTAGAGGTTGAGTCTGTTAGCGATATTTCACTTTGTATGAGCCAGTCTGAGTCATCGTATCTCATGCTGAGCGCACTGTAGGTAAAGCGCTCGTCAATAATGTATAAAGAATCAATTAGTTCGTTTTTGGTCGGCCAAATTTGCAATGGAACTTGCGCTAAAGCATCGCGTAACAATCTTTGCTGTTCATGCTCATTGGCGGATTTGGTCGTTGTGTAGTTTGCTCTAAACAGCCAGTTTAACGTTTCGTATTGCGCGACCATACCAACGATAGACTTGAGCTCTACATTCCAATAAAAGTCGATATCACTGTAGATTGGCGCTTCGGATCGTCCCCAATAAGCTTTGATACTTGCGATACCTTGTTCTAGAGGCACGCGATACTGAAGGTCTACGCCATCCAAGTTCTGATGAGGAATAATAGAATAAAACTCGACAGGAGGGTGTTCCATATCCATCGAATAACCGATATCTCGATACTCGGTCATCAGGAACAAGTCTAAACCAGTACGACCCGCACGGATTTGCCAGTTTGAGTTTAAATTATAGCGTAAGAAAGCAAGCTTTATTGCATTGTTAATTTGGTTATCATGCTGTTCTTTTAACAGCAGTTGGCCCACGAGTTCTAGATTGTCACTTGCATGCCACTCGGCTTGCAAGCCTAAAGAAGAAAATGAAAAGTTGAGTTCATCTCTTTCTACACCGTTGGGTTGTGAGATGGACTCTCTTATTTTGGCGGTATGGGAGTCTGTTTTAACCGCTTTGAGCGTAGCAAAGCCACTGAAATCGATGTCAGAGCCATAGCTGAATGGGGTTAAAAATAGTAGGCAGATAAAAACAGAGCGCATGAGTTATAAATGTATTCGCTTTCCTTTTTTATATAGCCTAGTTCGAATTTTGACATTTACCAATGCGATGTCCGCCTTGCCCTTGTATAATGAACTTAGAGACACCATATCCCATTTATGGTAGCATATTGTTATATTATCACATTAGGCAAGATTAAGACGTGGCAGAAGTAAGAGCGAGAGTCGAGCTGAATGTAGGGCAGCATAGTAATATCCCTGCAGAAATAGTTTCTTTTTCAGGGCTAAAAGATGGCCAAGAACATGTTGCGCTGGTATTTAATAGCGCAGACAGTCAGCAGCAAGTCCCCCTAATTCGTATGCACTCTGAGTGCTTAACCGGCGATGTCTTTCATTCTTCTCGTTGTGATTGTGGCGAACAGCTAAATGAATGTATCGAGGCGATGCATAAACAAGGCGGCATTTTATTATATTTGCGCCAAGAAGGTCGTGGCATTGGCCTGTACAATAAAATCGATGCTTATGTATTGCAATCGCAAGGGATGAACACCTATGAGGCAAACAATCACCTCGGTTTTGAAGATGACTTAAGAGATTTCTCTGATGCAGTATTGATGCTTCAAGCGCTAGGGTTAAACCATGTTAAGTTAATGACGAACAATCCAAGAAAGCTAAAGGCGTTAAGAGAAGCTGGTATTACCGTCGATGAAGTCGTTGGTACTCAGGCACATGTTAAGGCAGGGGTTTCTGGTAATGAACAGTATCTAAAAACGAAGATCCAACATGGCGCGCATATGCTGGATATCAAAAAGATTTCAAAAGCGGATTAGCCTAAGCGTATATGCTTATCACAACAAGCCGACTAGATAAGTGCTTCGGTTGGCTTGTAATATCAAACATTCTATTCTCATTCCAATCCCTTCAAACTTAAGATGCTCAAGTAGGTTACGTCTACCGCCAGTATTTGTTTAAAATATGCTAAAAAGCGCTGACAAATCCGCCTTTCATGCCTTTTCACTCGACGCGGTAATCAGTATAATCAAAGACGTTATAGCTTAAATTAAGTGGACTATGTCGACACCAATTAGAACATTCAAAGCAAGCATGGGCGTGCAGTGGCTAAAAGCCGGGTGGGCAATTTTCAAAACCCAGCCTATGACTTTCATGCTGATGTACATTTTTATGGCGGTAGTAAGTCTATTACCCCTGTTCGCACCTATTTTTCATATTATCGCTGCCTTGTCTGGTCCTTTCTTAAGTGCAGGCTTCTATCTTGCCGTTATCAATAAACAGATCAATAAACCAATAAAGTTGGCAGACATTTTTGAGCCTTTTGCAGCAAAAGGCCGTCGATTACACTTGTTCCGAGTTGGTATTTATCAAATGGCAGGTGCACTGTTGCTGACTATGGTTGCCGGTGTGCTATTCAGTGATGTGGCGAGTGCGCTAGAGAGTGTTGGCCCAAACACCGATCCGAATGAACTTATCGGGCTTATCGCGAGCAATATTAGTTTTGCCGAAGTTGCAGTATTTGTGATTGCACAATCGGTCATTATGATGGCCTTTGCTTTTGTTGTGCCACAGGTCTTTTTCCAAGGTGAAAAACGTATTTTTCACGCGATGAAGTGCTCGCTTGCCGCTTTTTATCATAATATGGCTGCTCTGAGTATTTACGGCTTAGTCGTCGCAGCGCTTATCGTCGCTTCTATACCGCTATCGATGATCCCGGCGATTATTATCATGCCAGTCGCCATGATAGGCTTTTTTGTTTCTTTCCAGGCGATGTTTATGCCAATTATCGTTGAAAAGAAGGAAAATGATGAAAATGCTGACATTTCTCAGTCTGACTCAGGACGCTTTGACGCCTGATGGATGAACAAGAAGTTAAAAAGCTAAAAAACTATGCGGTTTGGTTACTATCGAGACAAGAGTACTCTGAATCAGGACTGACGCAAAAGCTACTGCAAAAAGGGGCTACAGCGGCAGTCGCGGAACAATTGGTATCTTGGCTAAAGTCGCTCGATTACGTTAATGACGACCGCTATGCTGAGAGTTTTTTAAACCGCCAGATTGCAAAAGGACTTGGAGAAAAGCGTGTATTAATGGATGCAGGGCAAAAGGGTGTGAGCCGAGAGACTTTGCATACACTAATCGCCGAGCGTGAAATTGATTGGTACATGCAAGCCGCAAAAACCTATGAAAAAAAGTACGGTCTTTGCGCACAACCGATAGAATATAAAGAAAAAACTAAGCGCGTACGTTACATGAGTTATCGTGGCTTTAGTTTTGATGAAATAGATTTTGCAATTGAAGCTGCAATGACTGCAGCAGAGCAAGAAGAAATAAAGGGTGAATGATCACATGCAGCATATGACTACCGCACAAATCAGGCAAAGCTTCTTAGATTTCTTTGCTAAACAACAGCACCAAGTGGTGCCTTCAAGCTCGTTAATTCCGGGTAATGATGCCACCTTACTGTTTACCAACGCTGGTATGGTGCAGTTTAAAGATGCATTCTTGGGTGCGGAAAAACGCCCTTATACGCGAGCAACCAGTTCACAGCGTTGTGTTCGTGCTGGTGGTAAACATAATGACCTTGAAAACGTAGGTTATACCGCAAGGCACCACACTTTCTTCGAAATGCTAGGTAACTTTAGCTTCGGTGACTATTTTAAAACCGACGCAATTAAGTTTGCTTGGGGCTTCCTTACGGATGTGATCAAGCTGCCAAAAGAAAAGCTACTAGTCACGGTCTACCATGAAGACGACGAAGCATTTGATATCTGGTCAAAACAAGTTGGTGTTCCTGAAGACAGGATCATCCGTATTGCAACGGCGGATAACTTTTGGTCAATGGGCGACACGGGTCCTTGCGGTCCTTGTTCTGAAATCTTTTATGACCATGGCGAGCACATTTGGGGGGGACCTCCGGGCTCACCAGAAGAAGATGGTGATCGCTTCATTGAGATCTGGAACTTAGTATTCATGCAGTACAACCGTCATGCAGACGGCACAATGGAACCGCTGCCGATGCAGTCGGTTGATACTGGAATGGGTCTTGAGCGTATCTCTGCAATTATGCAAGGTGTGCACTCAAACTATGAGATTGACCTGTTCCAAGCGCTGATTAAAGCAGCTGCAAAAGTAACAGATGCTCAAGATTTAGAAGATAAATCACTACGTGTGGTTGCTGACCACATTCGTTCGTGTGCGTTCCTTATTGCTGACGGCGTCATGCCATCGAATGAAGGTCGTGGTTACGTGCTACGTCGTATCATTCGTCGTGCAGTTCGCCACGGTAATAAACTCGGTGCAAAAGGGGCATTCTTCTATAAGTTAGTAGCTGCACTCGCTGAGCAAATGGGGGAAGCTTACCCTGAATTAGTGAAGCAACAAGCAATTATCGAAAAAGTATTGCGTATCGAAGAAGATCAGTTTGGTAAAACCTTAGACCGTGGTTTAACTATTCTAGAAGAAAGTCTAGCTGGTATTGAAGGCGACGTTATTCCAGGCGATTTAGTGTTTAAACTGTATGACACTTACGGCTTCCCTGCAGACTTAACGGCAGATGTGGCACGTGAGCGTTTTATGACGATCGACGAGCGTGGCTTCCAAGCATGTATGGAAGAGCAACGTAAAAAAGCGCAAGCGGCTGGCAAGTTCGGTGCAGATTACAACGAGCGCTTGAAGTCTGATAAAAACACTGACTTTAAAGGCTATGACGCTGAGCACTATACCGGTACTGTGGTTGAAATCTTTAAAGAAGGTCAACACACCAATACGTTAGAAGATGGTGAACAAGGCGTGGTTATCCTTGACCGCACGCCTTTCTATGCTGAGTCAGGCGGCCAAGTTGGTGATACGGGTGTACTAAAAGTAGCTAACGGCGAGTTTGTAGTTACTGACACGCAAAAGCTAGGTAATGCATTTGCACACCATGGTCATGTGGTTGGCCGCATTGGTGTTAACGATAAAGCCGATGCACGTATTGATGCTGAGCGCCGCGAGCGAGTGAAGAAAAACCATACTGCAACGCACTTGGTACATAAAGCACTGCGCGATTTGTTGGGTGACCATGTTACTCAAAAAGGTTCATTGGTACTGCCAGATCGTTTGCGTTTCGACTTTTCACATTTTGAAGGCGTCACTAAAGCACAGCTACAGCAAGTAGAAGATGCCGTGAACGCAGAGATCCGCCGTAACTTTGCTTTGCAAACCGAGTTGATGGATATCGATGCTGCCAAAGACAAAGGTGCGATGGCGCTCTTTGGTGAAAAATACGATGATGAAGTTCGAGTCGTTTCAATCGGTGGATACTCAATTGAGCTTTGTGGTGGCACACACGTGAAGCGTGCAGGTGATATTGGTCTATTCAAGATTGTCTCAGAAGGCGGTATCGCAGCGGGTGTTCGTCGTATCGAAGCGGTAACGGGAGCTGATGCCATCGCTTATGTTAATGAGCAAGAGCAAGTGCTTTCTGAAATTGCGGCTTTGGTTAAGGGTGATACCTCATCTGTGCTAGAAAAAGTATCTGCGCTACTTGAAAAGTCAAAAGGCCTTGAAAAGCAAGTTGCTCAACTAAATGACAAACTAGCAAGTGCCGCGGGTGCAACGCTACTTGACTCTGTAACCGAAGTGAATGGGATTAAATTACTCGTAGCGAACGTTGCAGGAACTGAGTCTAAAGCACTGCGAGGCATGGTCGATGACCTGAAGAACAAGATTGGCTCAGGTGTCATCGCGCTAGGTGTAGCAAATGGCGATAAAGTAAGCCTAATCGCTGGCGTAACGAAAGACTTAGTTGGTCAGGTAAAAGCAGGTGAGTTAGTTAATCACATGGCTTCTCAAGTCGGTGGTAAAGGTGGTGGTCGTCCTGATATGGCGCAAGCTGGTGGTTCACAACCAGAAAACCTAGACGCAGCACTAAACAGTGTTCCAACTTGGTTAAATGAAGTAACGCAGTAATCAGCAAGTGGCGCTGATTGTACAAAAGTTTGGCGGCACCTCGGTAGGTTCGGTAGAGCGTATTGAGGCGGTTGCCGAACACGTTATCAAAACACAACAACAAGGCCACCAAGTGGTGGTCGTGTTGTCTGCAATGTCAGGCGAGACAAATCGTCTCATTTCCCTTGCCCAACAAATCGATGCACGTCCAAGTTCTCGTGAGCTAGATGTGTTGATCACCACCGGCGAACAAGTTTCTATCGCGTTATTGGCGATGGCCATCATTAAGCGTGGGCATTCTGCCGTGAGCTTACTTGCCGATCAGGTTGGTATTAAAACCGATAACATGTTCTCTAAAGCGCGGATCACAGAAATAGACACAACCCGCTTAAAGCAAGAACTTGAGCATAACCGGATAACCATTATTGCCGGATTTCAAGGGCGTGATGGAGAAGGTAATATCACCACGCTAGGACGCGGCGGTACAGATACCTCAGCAGTTGAAATCGCAGGGGCTTTGCAAGCAGACGAATGTCAGATATATACTGATGTCGATGGTGTTTACACTACCGATCCGCGAATAGAGCCAAATGCAAGGCGTCTATCACATATTACTTTTTCTGAGATGTTGGAGCTAGCAAGTGTTGGCGCTAAGGTCTTGCAGATCCGTTCGGTTGAAGCGGCCGGTCGATATAATGTACCGCTGCGCGTACTTTCTTCGTTTTCTCCTGATAACGGCACCTTAATTAGCTATGAGGAAGGTAAGATGAAAAACACCAAAGTGGTCTCTGGGGTAGCGAGTGTCAAAGACGAAGCGCTTATCTTAGTTAACAATGTAGATGCAAAACCTAGTAATCTTGCCAATATACTTTCTCTTCTTGGTGAGCATAATATCGAAGTCGATATGATTAACCATTTGAACCACAGTGAGAAAAAAATAGACTATGCTTTTACTGTGCACACAAATGATTGTATTCTGGCGGAAGAAGTTTTAGCGCAACATGCACAAAATTTAGGTGGCGCAACGGTAGAGGTTAATGCTAACGTGGCAAAAATCTCAGCGGTTGGCATCGGGATGAAATCTCATTCAGGTGTTGCTGGTCTCTTTTTTATGGCATTGGCCGAAGAAAATATTCACACTCTATTAGTGTCTACATCAGAGATAAAAATCTCGGCACTAGTAGAAGAAAAATATTTAGAGCTAGCTGTACGGGCTTTACATGCCAAATTCGAATTGGAAAGTATAGAGTAAAAGAAGTTTTTGCTTACTTTTCTAGGAACTTTTATTTAAAATGGATTTGACGCGGAATCTTTTAAATTTTGGAATAACAGGAGCAAGAGAATGCTAATACTAACTCGTCGAGTAGGTGAAACCCTGATGATTGGTGATGAAGTGACTGTAACAGTACTAGGTGTTAAAGGTAACCAAGTACGTATTGGTGTAAATGCGCCTAAAGATGTTTCAGTTCACCGTGAAGAAATTTACATGCGAATCCAGGCTGAGAAATCTAGCCCGGGCAATATGTAATTGACCAAATACTGAATTACGATGTTAGTTAACATGGTTTAACTGGCATAAAAAACCCCGCCATTGCGGGGTTTATTATTTCTGGCTTTGCTCAGATAAAAAGGCTATCGCTTCTTCGTTAAGTCCAGATTTACTGATATAGCTCGGTTTGTTTTGGTGAAATACCAAAAAACCTCTGTTCGTTTCAACAAGTTTATCTAAGTCGTCAAATAGGTAAGAAAATTCGGCATGTGTCGCTTTGGTGCTAATGCCTGCTTTAGAGATTGAAACCTCGACGATATTGCCGGCGGCACGAGAATATGACTGTCTTATCACCCACCAAGCTTTGCGATAGTAGAAAGCAACGCATTCAACTACAGCCAATAGAATAAGAAAGTTCCCGACGTAGTGCTCCTGCAATCCGTAAATAGCAAACAGCCCCAGTACAATTAGCAGTACAAGCAAGCCATATTTCGGTTTAACAGCAAGCCCATTGGCTTCAGACTCTTCAAAACACTCTCGATAATAGGCTTTATCTAACTTAAATTGGCTTTGAAAAGATAAATTTTCATTTTGTTCAAGGGAGGGCATAGACGTTCGTTTTGGTAAAAATTTCCCCTTATTATACCCATCTATATTGAAAAAGCTGTAACGCGAATAAATTGTTTGCAGCTCCCTTTTCCCACATCCAGCGAAATACGCGTTATACAGGGTGACGTTAACGTAAACGTTAATTGTTGGTCAGTCCAATTTACAATTTATCTTGCGTAATCAAAAATCCATTCTATATTCATTAAAATCACTGTATTAGTCGGCGCTATTTTGAATATTTTTCATATTTATTACGTTAATTTTCCATATTTATTAGTGATTTCAAAGCTAACTTACTGATTGTATATAAGTTAAGTGTTTTGGTAATACCAATTTACAATGCGCTTTACAGCGGAACATTTTTTGTTATAAGGTGAATAAATATCTACAAAAAGTGAAGGTTTATACCGGTTCGTTAACATCGAACAGGAAAACCAAACAGCAAGTAAGGGGTAAAAATGGATATTGGATCGCAGCTACTGCAAGCAGGAAATCTCATGCTGACCGGTATGGTTGGTGTTTTTGTTTTTCTGTCCATTTTGATTTTTGCGATGCGACTGTTGGCCAACTTTGCTGCTCAATTTAAAGAAGTAGAGCCAAGTACCACAAGATCAAAAACAACCAGAGCAACATCGTCACAGGGTGTGCCACAGGCACATATTGCAGCCATTAGCGCTGCCGTTGCAGCCTACAGAAAAAACAATTAATAGGGGTTTTGCATGTCACAGTTAAAGCTAACCGAATTAGTGCTGCGCGATGCGCATCAGTCATTACTCGCCACCAGAATGCGCTTGGAAGATATGCTTCCTATCGCTGAGAAGCTCGACAATATGGGCTATTGGTCTGTTGAATCATGGGGGGGAGCAACCTTCGACTCGTGTATTCGCTATTTAGGCGAAGATCCATGGGAGCGGATCCGTGCACTGAAAGCTGCAATGCCAAAAACCAAACAGCAAATGCTACTGCGTGGTCAGAACCTATTGGGCTATCGTCACTATGCAGATGATGTTGTCGAAAAGTTTGTTGAGCGTGCCCACCATAACGGGGTAGATGTATTTAGAATATTCGATGCAATGAACGACGTGCGCAACTTAGAAACGGCTATTAAAGCGGCCATCAAAGTGGGCGCGCATGCGCAGGGCACGATTTCGTACACCGTAAGCCCTGTTCATACGCTGGAAATGTGGCTCACGCAAGCTAAGCAGCTCGAAGACTTAGGCTGTCATTCCATTTGTATTAAGGACATGGCTGGATTACTGAAACCCTATGATGCTGAAAAGTTAATCTCTGGGCTCAAAGCGTCCGTCTCTATTCCTATCGCAATGCAGTGCCATGCAACCACAGGGCTCAGTACTGCAACTTATCAAAAAGCCATAGATGCGGGTATCGATATGCTCGATACGGCGATATCTTCGATGAGTATGACCTATGGCCATAGTGCAACAGAAACTATCGCGGCGATTGTGGAAGGCACGGAACGTGATACAGGGCTTGATTTACTAGAGCTAGAAGAGATCGCAGCCTATTTCCGTGAGGTGAGAAAGAAATATGCAGCTTTTGAGGGCAGCTTGAAAGGAGTAGATGGTCGTATTCTATCTGCACAAGTGCCTGGTGGCATGTTAACCAATATGGAAAATCAACTGCGAGAGCAAGGTGCAGGTGACAAGCTTGACGCGGTACTAAAAGAAATTCCAAGTGTGCGTAAAGAACTTGGCTACTTACCGCTCGTAACACCAACTTCACAGATAGTCGGGACGCAAGCGGTATTAAACGTACTTACCGGTGAGCGTTACAAGTCTATAACCAAAGAAACGGCTGGCGTGCTGAAAGGCGAATATGGAGCGACACCAGCGCAAGTCGACCAAGCTTTGCAACAACGAGTACTTGAAGGCGCAGAGCCTATTACCTGCCGTCCTGCAGACTTAATTGAACCTGAGCTAGATAGTTTACAAAGCGAACTAGTCGCGACGGCAAAAGAGGAACAAATTACCTTAGCCGACGAGGTTATTGATGATGTACTTACCTATGCATTATTCCCGCAGATTGGCCTTAAATTTCTGAAAAATCGCAATAACCCAGATGCGTTTGAGCCAAAACCGACGCTTGTTGAAAGCCAACAACAAAAAGCTGCAGCGGCGCCTGCTAAAGCTAAGTCATCAGCTACTGAGCGTTACAGCGTAAAAGTGGATGGCAAAGTATATGATGTGGTGGTTGCGCCAGGTGGTGAGTTACAAGAAGTACAAGTCAAAGACAGTGAGCTTATACCGCAATCAACCTCGGTAAGCTCCAGTGAAACTTTGAATGCGCCACTTGCCGGCAACATCTTTAAGCTTATGGTGCGCGCAGGAGATGAGGTGCAAGAAGGCGATGTAGTACTCATCATGGAAGCCATGAAAATGGAAACCGAGGTGCGTGCAACACACAGTGGCCAAGTCGCAGAGCTACTCGTCTCTGAAGGCGACTCCGTCAGTGCTGGCGATGCCATCATGTCTTTAGCATAAGGATGTCGTGATGGAAGGGTTACTTAATTTATGGCAAGCAACAGGGCTTGCCAACTTCACCGTGCCTGCACTTTGCATGATGGCAGTGGGCTGCGGACTTTTGTATCTTGCGATCGCCAAAGGCTTTGAGCCGTTGCTATTAGTGCCTATTGGCTTTGGTGCCATACTCACGAACATTCCTGTTGCTGGGCTTGCCGATCCCGGTGGGCTCTTGTACTACGTGTATTACATTGGTATAGACAGCGGAGTATTCCCCTTGCTGATCTTTATGGGGGTGGGCGCGATGACGGACTTTAGTGCACTGATAGCCAACCCCAAGATGCTGTTGCTTGGTGCCGCGGCGCAGTTTGGGATTTTTGCCACTTTGTTTGGGGCTATTTTGCTGAACTATATTCCGGGCTTTGAATTTACCCTGCAAGACGCTTCAGCAATCGCCATTATTGGCGGTGCTGATGGACCAACTGCGATATTCCTCGCGTCTAAGCTTGCACCAGAGTTACTAGGGGCAATTGCGGTGGCAGCCTATTCGTATATGGCGTTAGTGCCAATTATTCAACCACCAATCATGAAAGCACTCACGACGAAAGAAGAGCGCCAGATTGCGATGCCACAGCTGCGCCATGTATCAAAAACCGAGAAAATCCTCTTTCCTCTGGCGGTACTAGGTTTGACGATATTGTTTTTACCTGCTGCAACACCTTTGGTTGGTATGTTTTGCTTAGGTAACTTGATGAAAGAGTGCGGTGTAGTAGACCGCTTGAGTAAAACGGCGCAAAACGAGTTGATTAATATCACCACTATTTTCCTCGGACTGGCGGTGGGCTCAAAGCTGGCCGCTGACCAATTCTTAACGGTTGAGACGTTGGGGATTTTAGCGCTGGGTGCCGTGGCTTTTGGAATTGGTACCGCAGCAGGTGTATTAATGGCTAAAACCATGAACAAGTTTAGCGATACCCCCATTAATCCGCTAGTTGGCGCAGCTGGGGTATCTGCAGTCCCGATGGCTGCGCGCGTGGTCAATAAGGTTGGCCTTGAAAGTAATCCGCATAATTTCTTGCTGATGCATGCGATGGGCCCCAATGTAGCGGGTGTATTGGGTAGTGCGGTTGCTGCCGGTATTTTGCTTGCACTAGTAGGTTAATTTACACTTCTCCAACCATTTGCGTGGCGATTTTAGATTGCCGCGCATTTTTTAGACCTATAATACCAGCTCAGTTGGGGAAATAAGACGGTAGCAAGTTTTGTTGTCACTTTGATGCTTTTTGGTATCAAATTGTTTAAAAAAATCTTTTTTGTTTCTATTTGGGGGTTGTTTTTCTGTTTTTTTTGGGTACTGTATTACTTGAGTATAACAATGAAAATAAGGAAGTAACATGAAATTAACTATAAAAAAAACCAACTTAAAAAGCTTATTAGGTAAAGAAATTGCAGCGTCTCAAACTAAAGATGTTGCGGGTGCAAGAGGGACTGATACATTAACAGGCCTAATGGCATGTAATCCACCTCCTACAGGTAAGCACTACTGTCAGCGTCCAAAAGATATGCTTTAAGCGCTATCTGAACTCATTCAGATTACAACTATATTACGCCTGATGTGAAACCATGTTGGGCGTATATACAACCAATAACTAAACCATAGAAAACATAACAATCCACTCTCCCACACGGGTTTAACACCAAAAAGTCGGTTTCTGTTATTTAGCAGTTTGACGTTTCATTTCGCTGGACTTTACATTCTGGAACTTGATAGTCTTTCGTCACTTTTAATTAACATGAACAACTTCAGATGAAGTTTTTAGCTCTTTTCTTATTTTTGTTACCCTGCGTGACAGTTGCAACAGAAGCATCGACTTTAGTGGTAACGCCCATTGCAGAGCATGTTTATAAACATGAATCTTCGCTACACGTTGAACCTTGGGGGTTAGTGGCAGGCTCTGGGCTAGTCGTGGTCGACGGTCAAGATGCGTACATTGTTGATACACCTTGGACCGAGCAAGACACAGAAGCGCTGCTTTTATGGACTGAAGACCGCAAGCTCGATGTTAAAGGGGCGGTGGTAACGCATTACCATCAAGATGCAAGTGGTGGTCTAGCAGTATTAAATAAACATCAGATCCCAACCTATGCATCAGCCCAAACAAATCATCTATTAGCCCAAAAACACAGCGCGATTGCGTTACATAATTTGCCGCAAGCCTCATCAGCGATTAAGTCAGGTGTCGTTGAAACCTATTACCCTGGTGCAGGGCACTCGAAAGACAATATTGTTGTGTGGCTGCCACAATCTAAAATTTTATTCGCAGGATGCTTTGTGAAAAGTGTGGCGAGTAAAAATTTAGGTAACTTGGAGGACGCTTCGGTTGATGAGTGGCAAGCGTCTATACACAAGGTATTAAGCCGATATCCGGAAATAAACATGGTTATCCCAGGGCATGGTAAAGAAGGGGATTTATCTTTGTTGCACCATACCGTTAAGCTAATCAAAATCGAGCAATCAAAAGGTAAATAAAGGACTGACATGAAATTTATTCCATTTCGTAATTTACGCTGTCCGGGTTTAGAAACTGCGCTGTGGTATTGTCGCTTGTTGTTTTTAACGGGCGTAGCCTTGATAGTACTTGGGGTGATCAAAGAGGGGATTGCAATTTATCATTGGCTAATCGCCATGATAGAAAACGGCGACGCGCCAATAAAAGCAGCTTACCTCTATGACTTAGATTTACTTTCACACCCAAACTTTCATTTGATCATTGTTGGAGTGGTGAAGATCTACTTCTCCTGTGGTCTTGCGATTAAATTGAAAACAATGTCCCATGAACAGGCGCCACAAAATTAACGGATACCACGTAGAGGAATCTCTTAGACTCTTTTACGTGGCAGAGTTACGATTTAAAAATTAATACTCCAGTTGTCCGCCATTTTGGATAAAGGCGACATATTCGTTCCAAACATCTTCAACACTGCGGCCCAAGATATGTTGAAATGCAGCGTCAAATGACCAGGTATAATTGCCCATATCTTTCGCCGCTTTATTAAACTTGTAGATAAACTCTGAGTCGTGCTGTTGTTTGACGTAATGTAAGAAAAACCCAGTAGTGGTGTAGCCACTAAGCCAGCGTTTAGCGTTAATGATATCCGGTGAGCGTGATTTATGAAAACCAGCACCGATCCGCACGGCATCAGCTAGGCCTTCGGTGTATGCCCAATTTTCCTTGCCATCACCATAGCTGTCATGAGTCAGCGGTGAGTTATTGTAACCATGGGTGACTTCGTGGAATAAAATGCCGTCGATTTCATCACGGATCACGGCATCGTTGTTATTATTATCACGATAAATACGCTCTAAGTGCGCGGTGCTAACGACGATAGTCATCTCACCCGAACCGTCTTGTCCCATCTTATAGGCAACGAAATCCTTACCCCAATGATCTTTGGCTCTCAGCTCAAACTGCAATTTTCTAAAACGCTGGGATTCACTGGCGTTGCGGTATAATACTTTTGCTACATCCACACAGCGCTCGGCCATGTGTGCAGCTGGGTTTGGTATGATCCGTTTAAATAATGCCGAGCCTTGTGTTTCAGGGTTTACATCAACAAAGTTCACTTCCGGACGTTGCCACGTGTCGTTTGGTGGTGTGCTATCGCTACTGACGGTTAATTCATAATTGGCGCTTTGGAAACCGTATACAGAAACATAAACCGGTGCGTTTGAGCTCAAATCACAGCGCTCGTTGGAGCTGGCATCATTGATACTTTGGCAGTCATAACTTGCGGTGGTCGGTTGGCTATTTGCTTTTAGGTATAGATCCGCATCACCGCTGCCAGTCAAGGTTGCTGTGATAGGAGCTGAGCTTGTAAATGGCCCAAAATGTGACCATTGGCCAGGGGTAACGCTGCCACTTTGGTTAAATGGCAAGGTTGTACCACCGTTTGCCGGAGCACCGATAAATTCGATTTCTGCAAGCTGTAATAAATTGGCACCTTGCGTTGCAGTAACATTTAAGCGCACAAAGCGGTACGCTTGATTGGTACTGACATTGAACTGCTTAGTTTGATGTCTCGAAGCAAAACTTTGATTGTTTTGCGAATCTATAGTGAACCACACTTGACCGTCTTGAGAGCCTTGAAGCGTCCAATTTTTGGGATCTCTTTGTGGCGCATCGTTCGCAGAAGTGAGGGTGTAAGCTGTTAAATTCACCGCTTCACTAAACGCATAACTTATCCAACCGGAAGCTGAAAAAGTAAGCCACTTGCTGTAGTGGTTATTATCAAATGCGTTGACTTTGCCCTCATAGGGTTGGTTTTCTCCTGAAACGCTGATAGCTGCGGCATTGGCAGTTGTCAGATCGCTATTTGCGTGCGCCGAGCTTAAGCCTAAGCTCATCAAAGCGGCTGCTATAAGAGAACGTTGGAATCGCGTTTTAGCTATACTCATGTTCATGTTGACCTCTTTTGTATCGTTCCACTTTTTGTGGGTGGATATCTGTTGATGTTGTATCCATGGCTATTTTTATTTTGGCGTCCAAATGAATTTGGAACGGTTTAATTGTTGTTGCTTTTATGTACGTTTGTCAAATAGAAATTTACTTTAATTTAACGATAAGGGCAGAATTGGTGTTCCTGATTTAGGTTGAATTACGATGCGAAGGCTAGGAATGTCAGGCGTTACAGGGCGTAATGTTAGGAATGTTATTTATTTTGGACTGTGTTTTGTTGGGGCGTGTTTGATTGATTTTTCGGGACTTTTTTATTCGCAGTCTCCTGGGCTGCATTTTGTTTGTGTTGTTTCTTTTTTAATCGCTTTCGCTCTGCTTTTGTTACGTGTTTTGCCACCCATTTGGCAATCTTTTGCATGAGCATTGGAGGGAAGTCATGACCCATCCCATTGACCAGTTTTAGTTTGGATTTGCGAATAGTAGCGGCGGTTTGCTGGCCAGCGGCCGCGGGGAAAATAGGGTCGTCGGTACCATGGATAACAAGTGTAGGCGTTTTTATCTTTGCCAGCGTGCGCTTGCGACATTGGCTTGCGACAATCGCCGCAAGCTGACGCTTAAATCCTTGCGGGTTATGTGCGCGTTCAATACTGTGTTTGGCTTGTTGATGTAGCGTCCCTTCGTCTTGAGGGTAGGCGGGACTGCCGATCAGCTGGTTGAGTTTTATATTGTATTGAATGGCAGATTGGTGGCAGTCTGACTTTGGCCGTGCTTTTGCTAGTTGCAGCATGACTTTTACATTTGCTGCGGTAAACTTGGGATATGCTGAGGTTGACATAATTGAGGTCAAACTTACCACTTTCTTTTTATGCTTAGCGGCAACGATTTGTGCAATCATCCCGCCCATAGAAGCACCAACAAGGTGGGCGCGTTTAATCTTAAGTCCTGCCATCAAAGCGACAACATCTTCAGCCATATCTTCTAGGGTATAGGGAACAGAAGCGCGGATGGGAAGCTTTTTACTTAGCATGGTTTTTATCACACTCGGTGAACCAAGATGATCCAAGTGGCTCGATAATCCCGTGTCGCGATTATCAAAACGGATCACCCGAAAACCTTTATTGACTAGCCCAAAGTACAATTCATCTGGCCAAATCGTCATTTGTGCCCCAAGACCCATTATCAAAATAATGACGGGGGCGTGAGGCGCTCCCTCGTCCTGATAATGTATGCTGATCCCGGTTGCAATCTTGATATCGGTCATTGTCGCGAACGTTTAGCTTGACTTGAAAGGGCTGCATTTAAGTATAGAGTGTGGGTATGAACTTAACTTTAAAATAGCAGTCAAAAAAGACGAAAATTTATTGCTAAATACCATTGCGCTTTAAAACATTTAGGTTAATATTCGCGCTTGTTGATGGTCGGAAATTATGCATCAACACTATCAATTTATATGATTCTTATTTGGAGTAAGTCATGACTAAAAAAAGCAAACTTCAGCATGCGCACCAGCGTGGTGAAATTAAAGACAACGCACTAAAAGCGTTGGTAACCAGCCCGTTGTTTAAGGCGAAAGTTGAAAAGAGCAAAAAAGGCAAAGGTAGTTATCAACGTAGCGTAAAGCACAAAGGCCAAGAGCCTTACCTTAAGGCAGCCTAAGCTTTAAGATAAGGTTTTTTGCTGATACATTTGCTTGTCAGCTTGTGTGATTAAATCGCTGATATCTGTTATCGGGTGTTGGGAAAATGCTCGTCCGACACTACCTTGAATTGCCACTTTTTGTTTCCCATGGCTAAATTGCAAGGAATTGATTTGTTGTTGCAGCTGTTGTGCTTTTTCTTCTGCAGATTGTGTGTTGTCAAATAAGCAGAGCGCTGCAAACTCATCGCCACCTAGGCGTCCTACAATATCTTGTTTTCTGATACTTGATGACAAAAACGTCGCAACATGGGCAAGCGCCTTATCTCCAGCATCGTGACCAAATTGGTCATTAATCAACTTAAACTTATCTAAATCGATGTAAAATAATGCCAGCACACCACCACGCTTATTAAATTGCTCGACTAGCACATTGGCTTGTTTGTACCAGCCTCGACGGTTAAAAATGCCGCATAATTGATCATAATTTGCTTCATTTTCAGCTTGTTGCTTTTGCTGTCTGAGCCGTCCAATGCGTTTAGATACCGCAACGGCAAGCAGTAAAGACTCAATGGCAAACGCAAAAATAAGTGCATAGCGCTGCATAAATGGACTATATCCCACTAACAGCACGCGAAATACCATACCGACTAATACTAGGCTCAGAGCCGCAAAAACCAAACTTGCTTCGCCAATTTTACGCTTGGTTTGAAGAGCAGATAGCACAAAGATAGTGGCGACAATAACGAGGGTTATATAGGCCATAATTTGGCTTAATAAGTAGGACAATTGTGCTTGTTGAGTGGGAATTTTAAGTATGCTCAGGAGCATCACGATACCCGCGGCACTTTTAAGTAACAACACGAGTTTTGGCCACTGCTTGTCAACAAGTAGGATACTCAACATAAACCAGGTTGCCGAAACCACAGTGAGACCAATACTAAGTAAATATGCGTGTTTGAGTAATGATTTATACTGAGATGAAACAAAAAGATTTAATTGCCCTTCTTGGAATAATACAAATCCACAAAGGCAGAAGATATAAGTCCCGTAAAGCCTAAATATAGGATCATTGAGGCGACTACCCATGATCAATACATAGCAAATTAAGGTAAAGCAAAGGCCATAAAATGCGCCCATGACTAGGCTGGTTTTTTGACTTTCCCAAATAAATTTCGGCACGCTCATCAGCCTAAATCTTGGCGTATGAATTTGCATAGAATCTAAGCTTAAGGTTGCTGTGTACTTACCTTTTGGAATGATAAATGCGGGCTGTGAGAACTTAACTAGCGACGGGACATTGACTCCCCATTGATAGTGATTAAGGCCAACATCTACAAATGAAATAACGCTGTCCTCATTTAAATTGCAGGCTATAGAGACGGTGTTGTTGCCGCGCTCAATTTTGCTATAAGACGTGGTATTGATAGCAAGCGAAATCGAGTTGCCGTGAGCGGTCGTGAGCGAGCAATTGTCATCAAGCGCAAAAATTGAGGAGCTAAACAAAAATACGGCGCCGTAAATAACAGCGAGTAGGAGCGTAAGCTTCCCACTAAAGTTGCTGTATATTTTGACGCCATTCAACCTAGACTGCAGCACAACGAAAACCTAAGGTTATTGTTGTAGTTAATGTAACAAACTTGTGCGTAACTTAGCCAGTGTAAAAACCCTTTGACCAGAGACTTTTTACACCCTATCGAACAAGAAGCTAAACCAGGCAAAAAACAAGCAAAAGCTACTTAACCCAAATGCTAGGGTTCTTAATCGTAAGTTACTGCCCAGTACGTGCTCGTAGCTGTGCCAATATCTTGCTGCGACAAACACAGTGCTGAGCACAAACCAAAATTGTCCTGTCATTTGCTCAATATGCAAAAGTATCAGCAGTGCAATAAATAAAACGGGCTGCTGAAACTGGCTGTCATAGCTATTACCTAATAATCTTATGCGCTCGGGGAAGGCATGTTTTTCGACATAGCGAATATCTTGAAGTGCAATATCACCATTTTTGACTGCGCGAATTCTACTCGTTGCGGTCAAAAGGAATAATAACAGCGTTAGGCTAAGCAAAAATAAAATCGGAATATGGATCCACATAGTAAAGCTCCTGAGTTTGAAAGAGGTTTTACTTTAACTAGATTGATTGCTAACTTATCGTGTCAATAATGACTAATTTTGGTTTGATATTGCCATGAAAGTAATTTTGCTATGTCCTGAACATGTATTTGCGAGTGCATTAACTGGCGTGATTGATATTTTGAATGTGGCAAATAAAGTCGCTGGTAAGACGGTGTTTTGCTGGCAGACGGTTGCACTTTCTGGGCAAAAGTCGGTGATGAGTAGTCAAGGCTTAGAATTTGTTTGTCATGCTGAATTTAGCGCATTGGCTGATGCTGATGTCGTTATCTGGCTCGGCAGCCAGTTTTCGTCAGAGCCTTTGTTGTGGCAACAATGCCAACAGGTCAAAGCACAATTAAACAAGCATGGTATTGAATTTCATCCCGCGACTTATCAACTTGCCGGATGTTGCGGTACCGCATTTTTAGCCACAGCAGGATTGTTGGATCAAAAACAATTTACATGTAGCTGGTGGCTTACGCCCTTTTTTACACGATATTATCCCGTTTTAAAGCCCAACAGCCAAAAGGTAACAGAGCAAAGCGGTATGGTGTATACCGCGGGCGCGGCTCATAGTTACTTGCACTTGATGTTGCGGTTTATTACCGACGTGCTGGGTTCAGAAGTGGCAAAAACAATCGCCGCCTGGCTGGCGATACCAAACGAGCAAGCGAGTCAAAATGAGTTTGTGCAGCTCAGTGGCTTTTTACAACATAGAGATGCGCAATTGCTCAAAGCACAGCATCATATTAGTGATAATCTAGATGTTTCGCATAGCTTACATAGCCTTGCGAAACAGGCTTGTATGTCAGAACGCACGCTAATTCGACGTTTTAAACAGCACACGAGTATGACACCTTTTGAGTATGTGCGACTTGCGCGACTCGTTCGCACCAAACAGCTATTGCATAGCACCAATATGAGTGTGGAGCAGATAGCCAATCAGGTTGGCTACCAAGACAGTCAGGCTTTAGCGAAGCAATACAAAAAGTACTATAACCAATCGCTTAATCGAGTGAGAGGGTAGTGATATCGGGGGTCAGCGTTTTTTAATTTATGGACTCAAACATAGGGTCCATAAACAAACCGATGACAAAAAATAAACACCAAAAAACCATAGCAGACAACAAAGTTGCCATTATTGTCTTGGCAAGTGAACTAGCTGAAATAACATACAAGTAGTAGAAATATCGATAAATGACGAAGAGACTCAGTAAGGCTGAGCCTGCCATTCCAATAGTACCAATAGCTGGTCGAATAGTGTCATTTAGCGTCGTGTCATTATTTGGATCTGCCCAAATATGCATTTCATACATGTTTGTAAACATAAGCATAAGGAGTAGCATGCCTGATGTGTAGCAACATATTGCAAGGTGCGGTTTGAACTGGGGCGTTAAATTTAATTTCGAGAAAACTTTTTGCGTTACGAAGGCATACAAAGAAATAATAAGGACTGTTGGAATCATAGCTCCAGCAGCTTTGGTTATCGAAAATTTAGAAGCCTCTGTGTTAATTCCGCTACTCAAAAAATCATATCGTTCAAATAACCAACTAATAAACATTAGCTGGTTCAAAGATTTATATGAAAATGCAATGGATATAAAACCTATTATCACAAAGAATACAAGAGGTCTTACATGTGTAATTTTGTATGAGTCTTTCAACTCTTTAATTGATAAGACTTCATCCTTAATTATCTTAGGTCTAAATAAGAAGTCCCATGAGGTTATAACAAGTCTGCCAACAAACAAAATTACCCCCATAAGGAGGTTTTCCGCTGCTCTTCCAATATCAATATCTTTTACCCAGTCGGGGATACTTGCTTCTTTCTTTTCCATGATGCTTAAAAAGTTAGTCAAATAGCACTTGCGTCTTTTATAAAAAAGACGCGTCCATTTTCATTACATACTAATAACAGTTTATGTGGTTTTTTGCTACCTATATACTTTCAGGTTGTTTATTTATTATCAATTGGAAAAATCAACGTACTTTTCTCATATTGTGACTTTGGTGTAAAAACACTAAGAGACAAAGAGTTAAATCTTGGGCTTATAGGTCGCACTTCATTGCTCATTGCTCATTGCTTGCGCTCAAAGCCGCCTACCAGCTAAACTCCATACCAATTTGTCTAACTGGTAAGGCAAGCGATGAGCAAATACAGTTGGAGGAATATTTTCCTCCATTCAGTCAGTTCAACTTGTTTAGCTTGACGCGAGGCAACGGGTACTCGGGGTTTCACCGGGTTCGATGATATTAATATTGACCTCTTTTAAGTCACCGATTATGGGTTTTAAAGCTTTATCAAAACGATTTGCTGCGGCTTCGATTTTTTCGGCATAGTCGTCAATGGCATCAAAATTAGCAGCGTGGCTTTCAATTACAGCCTCAATCTGCTTGGCCTTTTCTTCTTGTTTAGCCAGTAGCGCTTTATTGATCACAAGTCGATCGTCGTCTTCTTGTATAGCCTCTTTACTAATGGCTTCCATTTCTTTGCTAAGCAGTGCGAGCTTGTCTTCAATATCTTTCATTGGTAACTCAGAAGCTGACATATCAAGCTCTGCCGCTTTGAGTGCTTTGTATGCAGCCACCTGTTCGGCGTCCATGGTGTGTTTGATTATTGGGTTACAGTCTTGGTAAGCGATAAGCTGGTAGCTACCTTGCGTTTGCGGCTCTGTTGGATTTGCATTGGAGTAGCCAACGCAGGCACTCACAGCCAGTGTTACCGAAATAATGAGTATTGATTTTGTGGTTTTCATAAGCACCTCGAAGGATAAGTCTGATTTACAAAATTAGTCGCGGTGCAGTCTGAAAAGGTTGGTTTTAGATGCGCAAGTAATAGTAACAAAATATGAATCGGGCAGTGAGCTTAGAATTAGTTGCTACTTTTATCAGGCGCTTGGCATTGGTGCTGTGCAATTTCTTCGGCGTATTTGGCCTTGACTAGTTCAACGTAATGGTTGAGGTTTTTATCAGGACTTACGGTAAAGGTCCGCTCACTTTTATGTATCGCGGTGATACGGTCCAAGCGAAATTCACGGTAATCACTGCGGAGCTGACAAAATGCGACCAGCGTCCATTTTCCACCCCAATAAACCAATCCGAGTGGCTCGATAATACGCAGGGTTTGTTGCTTTGCAACGTCTTGATATTCAAGTTGTACACACTGCTTAGCCGCAATGGCGAGCCTAAGTGTAGCGCTAAAGGATTGTTGTTGTGGTCCGTGCTTAAAACTCGAGACCAAATATGGGGAGTGGTCATGCTGTTGTTTGAGGTGAGCGGGTAGCACGGCCTCTATTTTGGCAATGGCCGCTTTTGCATGTGCGCTTAGTTCGGGATCCGTCCATGCTCCAACCATTTTACTGCCAAGTAATAATGCGGTGAGTTCATCATAGCTAAACATCATAGGGGGCAGTGGGTAGTCACCAATGATATAGCCGACACCTGCTTCCCCCTCAATTGGCACGCCAGAACTTTGTAAGTCCTGAATATCGCGATAAATCGTACGCTCTGATACCGTAAAGTGATCGGCCAATGACTTAGCGGTAACCGCTAATCGTCGACCCTTGAGCAGATCCACTAACTGAAAGAGACGTTCTGATTTATGCACGAGTTTTCCTTGTTATTCAAATCTCAGATTAATTAACCGCTACATGGCGTTTGAGAGAGTACATTACTGTGACTAATGGTGACACTCTCGCTGTCTATGTATTGCGTTAATCTTTGGCATACTTCGGTTGTTGGGAATTGCGCTGAAACCGCTTTTGCATGCTCCATCGATTGCCAATAAATAATATCTAAATACTCGCCAGTCTGACTGTCTTTAGTCAACGAACGATATAGTAACCCAGGTTGCTGTTCTACCCACTCGGTAAAAGCTGGGTTTACACCCATAATGTCGCTCTCTGTAGCACCAAGAGCCAATTTAAATTTTACAATCTCTACGACATTTTGTTGCATGGTCTTTCTCCTTTTTGAGTTCAAAAAGAGTAAACCACGATGTTGTGTCAGGGAGTGTCAGTAGTGTTTAAATATACAGTGCATTTTATATCGAGGGCCTGTTTATCTTTCAAGTTTGTTTTTGCAGCAGCTTGATTGGTATTTATACAAGGCAGAGTCTGCGTAGCATAGTTGTTCTATGTAAGTCAGGCGATAACACAGTAGAAATGCCAATCAAGCACTGCCCTTTGGGTTCACCTGAGTGCGCTCTGTTCATTGTTGCTCAACTTTTGCCTAGATTACTAGGCGGCAAGTCGAGCGTCGCGACCAAAACACACTCAGGAGAACAAAATCAAACAGCAAAGGTCAACAGGCCCTGGCAAAACAAAGGATCTGTATTAGGATTTAGGGTACTGCAATTGGCAGGATTAACCGTGTAAAGGATAAGGAAATGAAATTAAGTACAAGCATATTTGCAACCAGTTTGGTTGCATCCGCTATCTGCGCTTCCCATGTTTTTGCAAAGGACACAAATGACAGCGATGTCAAAAGACTGCATGTCTTGGCAAAGCAAGTCGCATCACAAAGTGTCAGTGGGTCGTATACTTTTGCTATCAACTGTCATACTAACCCCAGCATACTGAAACGTGCCGTTGAGCAAGTAAGTTGGCCTGTCGATGAAATTACCTTTGCTATTCAAGGACAATGTCAGGGCCCAATTAAGATCACGAGACCTGGTATCACCATTTCTGGGTCTGATAATACTCAAGATGTTATCTCTGCGGCGCAAAGCGGCGTGCAGCCGACCATATTAGTGGAGTCTGGTTCGGTTAAGCTCAATAACTTAGGGCTTGTTAGCACAGCTCAGCAAAGTAGCGTAACGGTGACGGCGCAGGGAATGGCAAGATTGGATAATGTCGCGACTCAAGTGCAAGGCACTGAGCCTGAATACCACTATATCGTGACAGATAATAGTAATCTTTACTTAAGTAATCTAAACCAAGCGAAAGTGAAAATAGCAGGGGGCGCTTTTGCTGAATTTGTAGCCGGCAATCAGGCGATGACAGCATATGTATTTGACACCGCCAATGCTAGAAGTACTCAAGGGAACCAGTTTGACGCAGTACAAGTTGCTGGAAATGGCTACTTTTTAGCAGATGGGCAGTCGCATATAAACCTATTGATGATCTGGAGTAAAGGCGCCGCCGAAATCGACCAGCAAAGTAGTGTTGGTGAACTGATGATGGGCGGCCAAACCTTGTTTGCTGCTTATCGAAACTCGACCTTATCAGGGCCTTACAGCTTCTTTGGTAATGTGGTTTTTGAGTTGGAGCACTCCTCTGCGACAAATTGGGTAACGCAAGAAAGGCCGCACTCGCTGTTTTCTGGTAATAATGCCGTCGTGAATGGCAAACTCTTTCCAAGTTGGAGTTGGCAAGGACAGGCACCGCAACCTGAGTAACTTGAGCTTCAAAACAATGAGTTAGCGTATTTCTTATTCAAACCTCAGGTTGAGAAATTATGCTACTACGCCGCTTGGTATTATGCTTTACTACTAAGCGGCAACGATTAATCTAAAGGCAGAAGAATAAGATGAACCATCAACAAGTACACGACTACTTGCTTGCAAAACCTTATACCAGCGTAAGTCAGCCTTTTGGTGAAGGCGTGGATGTATATAAAGTGAAGGACAAAATGTTCGCGACGTTGGCGCTTGGTAAAATGGGTAAAGAAGATGACGAGCACTCCCATTGGCGCGTAAATCTCAAATGCGATCCTGATGAAGCGCAAGCGCTGCGAGACATTTTTAGTGCGGTGTTACCGGGTTATCACATGAATAAAAAGCTCTGGAACACGGTGGTGCTCGATGGCTCCATTCCAACTGGAGAACTTGAGCGGATGATGGATAACTCATTTCGCCTTGTAGTCGAAAAAATGCCGAAAAAGCAGCAGGGGATTATCCTTGCGCAGCATCAATAGATGCACAAACGACTTGGTACACGGCGTTCACTTTAGGCTCTGTGAGCGCTTGATTTGCCACAACAAAATGTACAGGGAGCGAAAAGTCTAGCAAACTAGACAAGGCAACCTCTGCTCCTTGATCTGCAATGGCGTTGGCTTCAATAAAACTCACGCCGAGTCCTGCCTTAACTAAAGCCAAGCGGGAGCGCTCATCTGCAGCATTAATATTTACCGCGTTTACTTCGCTTAGCTGTTGATCAAGTTGCTTATCAAAAGGGCAGCCTTTTCCCATACGTATCCACGTCATCTGTGCCAATTCGGCTTTATGTGATGGCGTAGGCCAAGATGCAGGATAAGCGGTGGTAACCGCAACTTCTGTGAGCGGTACAGCGCTAAAATGAGCAGGTACTTCGCCATAAATAACCCCACCATCAAGGAGGCCATCACTGAGTTTGTCGACGATGACACCACTTGAGAGTAATTCCAGAGAAAAAGAAAGACTTGGAAAGTGCTGGTTGAGGGTTTTTATCAGTGTGCCAAGTTCGCTCGAGGTGCCAATAGGGTGGTTCAAGCCAAGTCTGAACTCGCCGGTGAGCAGTGTTTTGGCTTGCGCTGCGGTGTGCATTAAATCATTTGCACTTGCAAGCGTTAACTTAGCTTTGTCTAGCAAGATCTTACCTTGTTCTGTGAGCTGCATCCCTTTGCTAGAACGGTGGAACAACACAGTATTGAGTTCTTCTTCAAGCGCTTTGATATGGGCGCTGATAGCAGGTGGTGTGGTGTACAGTCGTTTCGCTGCTGCCGTTAGATTTTGGGCCTCTGCAACCGCAACAAACGACCTTAAATGGTAAAACTCCATTGCACTAAACTCAATCACGTATTGAATACCACCAGTTTAAATGAGCTTGCTGTGATTGCCTATTCTGAAATGACGAACATCGCCTTCAAAAAATATGAATTCATTAACGCTGATTGAATGCGTAACGTAGTTGACCTCGGGTGACGTTAAATAGTTATCCGCAGCTCAGATTATTTAGGACCCAGAGTATTTAAATAGGAGTTAGAAGATGAAAGTAGATGTATCACAGTATTTTGCAATGAAGCTGGCTTGCGAAACGGATTGTGCTGATGTTTATCAGGCGATATTAACGGGGCAGCAGGATTTTGTGCTATTTGATGTCAGGTCGAATGAAGCCTTTGCCAAAAGTCATGCTCAAGGCGCAGTCAATATGCCAAGCGCAGACATAAGCGAACTGACGATGACTAAATATGACAAGGTTACGCCAATCGTGGTTTATTGTTGGGGTCCTGGGTGTAATGGCGCGACAAAGGCCGCGTATAAGCTTGCAAAAATGGGCTATCAAGTAAAAGAGATGATAGGTGGAATTCATTACTGGGAGGATTTCGAGCGTTACCCCGTTAATCGCCGAGTGTCACAGGCACAAAGTTGATATAGGTGCATTTTTCTTCATCTCATGATTATACTGTTATTCATTCACGGCACATTTATCAGTGTGTAAAGTGAGTGAATAACGATAATAACAAGGGAAATATCATGTCGAAACTATTGTACTGCGCCATATTTTGCTCGTCTTTGCTAAGTCAGACATCCTTCGCCACTGACTCAGCTCAACCTCAAGTTCAACAAGTTGCACATAACCTCTTACCTAAAGTGCAATTGGAAGGCCAAAAATATAAGCCTGTAGATTTGCAGACGCGTCTTCAAGAAACGCATTTGCCAGGTTTAAGCCTTGCTGTGATTAAAGGTGGTAAAGTGGTGTGGGCTGAGGGTTTTGGCATTGCAGATAAAAAGCAAAATCGAAAAGTGACCACTGAAACGCTGTTTCAGGCAGGGTCAATAAGTAAGCCCGTTGCAGCGCTTGCGGTATTAAAGTTAGCGCAAGATGGTAAAGTCGATTTAGATGCTGACGTTAATCAATATCTCACCTCTTGGAAAGTACCAACAAACGAATTTACCAAAGCCAATCCTGTTACTTTGAGACAGTTAATGACTCACACTTCGGGGCTCACCCAACATGGTTTTCCGGGCTACGTGCGTGGTAGTAAAATTCCAACCGATGTTGAAGTCTTAATGGGTAAAGGCAATACCGACTTAGTGACGGTTGACACTTTGCCAGGTAAAGCTTGGCGCTATTCTGGCGGTGGTTACACGGTAATGGAGTTGCTCGTGGCAGATGTGACAAAAATGCCATTTGAAGAGTATGTCCAACAGGCAATTTTAACTCCGCTAGGGATGCACAACAGTACCTATGCACAACCACTACCGAAAGCGTTATGGTCAAAAGCCAGTGCTGCGTTTGACGATAAAGGCGAGCAAGTCGAAGGGGACTGGCATGTTTATCCAGAACAAGCCGCGGCTGGTCTTTGGACCACTCCGGTGGATCTTGCTAAATACATTATGGCTGTACAACAAGCGTATGCTGGCAATACCGTGGGGCCCATCACGCCAGAGCTGGCGAAGCAAATGCTTGAAGTTCATCATGACGTATGGGGTTTGGGACCAGAGCTTGAACAGCGTGAGCAAGGACTTATCTTCACCCATGGTGGTAAAAATAAAGGCTTTAGCAACCGGTTTGAAGCATATGTAGAAAAAGGTGAGGGTATGGTGTTGATGTCCAATGGCGACTCAGCGAGTACCGTATTTGGTGAGCTTCGCATTGCCATCAGCGAACATTACGGCTGGGATTTTCTACGCAGTAAAAAAATAATAGCGATTACATTACCTGAGGCACGCGCAAAGCAATTGGAAGGTCTGTATGCGTACGAGAAAGATCATCAGTTTAAAATGAAAATCACCCGAGATGGTACGCGATTTAACGTCTTAGATATGGCCCGCGATAACCTGATGGCATTCGTTGCTACAGAGGAAGACACCCTGATTGAGCTTGAAGGGGGGGCAGATGTCACCATTGAAACGAATGACAAAGGTGACATCACTGCGGTGATTTGGCGTGGCCTATATCGTTTTGAGCGGATTTAATCGGAAGCTTCACTTCAACGAGTAGCCCGCCAAGCGGGCTATGATTGGCGTTGATAAAACCATGATGCGCCAACACAATATGTTTGCTAATCGCAAGTCCAAGCCCCGAGCCGCCAAGATCCCGGCTTCTGGAGTGTTCACAGCGATAAAGTCGTTCAAAAATTTTATCTAGCTCCGAGGTTGCTACTCCTGGGCTTGAATCTTCCACTGTGATAATGGCATATGAGTCGACTATGCGTGTATGTATTAGACTGGTTCCCGCTGCATCAGTGTAAAAATGGCTGTTCCGTAAAAGGTTCAGGATGACCTGTTTTAGACGCTGTGGGTCGCCTTTTACCTGCAAGGCTTGCTCACTTAAATTACAACGCAGAGATTGCTGCTTTTTCGCAAAAACAGGCGTGAGTTCTGCGCAGCAATCCTTAACAAGGGTATTAATATCAAGCGGCCTGAGCTCTAACGACATCACATTATTGTCAAACTGAGCGGACTGATAAATATCCGAGATTAAGGTATCTAGTTGGTTGATTTTACTGTTCACTTTTTTATAGGCGACATCAATATCAGGCTCGATATTAAATTGCATCGCCTCAATTGTCAGTTTTAGTCTGGTTAACGGGGTACGCAACTCGTGAGAAATATCGGCGAGCAACTGGTTTTTTTGCTCTAAAGCTCGCGCGGCCATGTGCTGCTCTAAGGCTTCTAGTTTTTGTTTCTGGCGTTGTCTTAAAAAGTATATGGCAAGCCCTGCGAGCAGCAACAGCGCAGAGGCGATGGCCAAGCCTCGCTGCAACTTTAGGTTTTCTAAATTTGCGTGTTGCAGCGACTGTTCTTTTTGCAACAGGCTAAGTGCTTGTTCCTTTTTCACAAGTTCTATGTTTAATGCCATTTTGTACGCTTTGTTTTTATCACTAACCTTCTTTAATTCAGTTTGTGCTTGCTGATATTGTTTTAATTGAGCAAGTGCGGCTTCAAACTCGCCTGCTTGTTGATAAATTGCGGCCAGCTGTTTGTGAATATCACTTTGAGTTTGAGTGCCAAGCTGAGGTTGCTTTAGTAATAGTTCAAGCTGTTCTTTGGCGTCTTCATTTTTATCTTGAGCCAAATAGACATTAGCAAGTGCCAGCCTAACGGTGCGCTCTGTTCGGTTGGCACCGGATTTTATCGCAAGCGTAAGCGCTTCATTTGCACTATTTAAGGCTTCATTCACATCACCTTGAGCTAGTTGGACATTGACTAAATTACTTAATTGCCAAGCCGTGTCGCTGTCAGCCTCCATTTTTTTTGTTAGGGCAAGGCCGTTTAGAATAAACACCTGAGCTTGTTTATACTCTCCCTGTTGATATAAAACTTGGCCAATCTTACCGTAACTGTTGGCGATATGACGCGGATTACCTAATAGCTTATCAACCCTGAGCGCCTGCTCAAAATGTGATAGTGCAAGAGGAAATTCTTCTAAATCACGGTAGAGTTCGCCGATGTTGTACAGTGAGTTGGAGATCCCTTGCTGGTTATTGCGTTTGCGCTGAAGCATAAGAGATTGTTCATGGAAGCTGATAGCTTGCTCAATTTGGCCCATGTAATCGTAAACAATGCCAATTTGGTTATAGAAACCTGCGAGTCGCGGAACATCGTTAATGCGTTTTGCAATTTGGATGGCCTGCTCAGCATGATTTAGCGCGCTGCGGTAGTTTGCCCGAAAGCGGTTAATATGAGCAAGGCGATCATGAATATCTGCAATTAACCGCTCATCGACTTGAGAGGTGGTGTTGAGTGCCAGCTCAAGCTTTTCTTCAGCCTCTGTCGCGCGATTTTGACTAAGTAGCACCGTGGCGTGACTCAATAGCAATTTACTCTTGGCATCAGGGGCTGCCACTTTATCTAACACCTGATTGAGCTCATCTATCGCCTGATAAGCAGTTTCATAATGGCCAAGCAAAGAATGGGCTTCAACCTTCATTAGGCTGAGTTTAAACCAAGCTGCTGAAAGATAAGTTGGAGTCGTGTTTTTGTTTAGGAGTGTGTCAATTTCTTCAAGCGCAACAGATGGGTTATCTGTTAACAGCTGCTTTAACGTTTCAAGCGTGGGTAATAGTGCACTGGCTTGGGTGGAAAACGGAGTTAAAAGTAAAAATAGCGTAAATAGTGCCTGGGCAAAAAGCAACCTAACTCTGTTTAACACTGCAAAAAACCCCATAACCAACAAATATATCTGCATTATAGTTGATAACCATGGAGCAAATATAGAGGAGTATTTACTCTAAATTTTCAGGTTCGATGAGTTGTTGTTGCATGTGGGCAATTAATTGTGGAAAAAAGACATTAAATCCTGATTCTAGTTGTTGATAGTGCTTGGTAATATCCCTTTCACTGCCAGCAAATTGATTTTGAAAACGAATACGTTTAGCGATGTTATCGAGTGCATGGCCCACACCAGCTACGGACTCATAGGTGGCAAACCAATCATTTTGTGTCATTGCGCTAACGACTCGTTGCATGTGCGCAGGCATGGTATGCAAGTTATCGTGCAGCAAGGAAAAGCTCTGACGTTTAAAGTCGTCAAGCGAGGTGCTGTGATATTGCTGCCAGTGTTTAATCAAAAAGTGGTCATATAACACATCCAGTGCAATGCCTGCAAAACGGCGACGCGTGGGCGAAAAAAGTTGTTTAGCAGATTTTGTAATCGAGTGGCTATCGGTAAATTTATCGACTTGCCTATGTGTTTGTAGACCAAGTTGCACAGGTTTAGGCAGTGCTTGTATATTCACGCCTTTTTGAAAGTCACCGAGTAAGTTGCCAAAGTGCGATGCGGCAGTCGGTTTGGCAAAGTACAAATGCGCCAAATAATTCACAGAAACATCCCTCCAACCATTAACTCTAAAACAGGGTACCGCATTTTTCCGCACATACAAATACCAGCATATATAAAGCACTGCTTAATTCAGGAAGGAGAAACTTAGCTTAGGCTATGCTTGTCTCCGTTACTGAAAAAATCAGGGGAAGTGTGATGGCGTTAACGGCTGAATTGAAGCAGAAGACCAAGCGATTAGTAGAATCAAAAAATATGCTTAAAGGGATCACGGTTGCATCTTTTTTAGAGTCAACCATCGTGCCTATTCCGCTTGAAGCTGTGATGGTGCCGCTTATGCAAGCAAGGCGAGAAAAGCTATGGCTAATTGCGTTAATGGCGACGGTTGGATGTGTAATTGGTGCCTTATTTGGTTATGCGTTGGGTTACTATTTATTTGATGCAGTGGGGGATTCCGTTATTGAGCTGCTGTCGAGTCCGTCTCAGTTTGAGCAAGTGAAAGCGCAGATGCAAAGTCAGGGATTTTGGTTTGTGTTGACCTTAGGTATTGCGCCAGTACCTTTTCAGATTGCCATGCTAGCAGCAGGCGCCACAAAATTTTCACTATTACAATTTCTAATTGCAACCTGTATTGCCCGTTCTTTACGTTATTTTGGCTTGGCGGCGGTCGTTTACTTTGCTGGTAATCAGGCTGAAAAGCTAATTAAAAAACATAAAATAAAAGCCGTTATTCTCACAACGGCCATTGTGCTGCTCGCATGGTGGATAGCTAGTTAAGGCATCTTTATTTTAACCGTTTGGGAGAGCAAAGGAGCGGCTACTACTAGTCGTTCCTAGTTAATGGGACCATTCACGGCTAGGTTAGATCGCGTATTTTCCTCTGAATTTCCCAACACTTGAGTTATTCAATGGCTGTCTGATCTGCATTTTGCTGGCTGTCGCTGAGTAATAACCCTGCTTATAAAAGTGAAGTGCATTATCTTGCCAATCCAATTCGAAAAATTGACAGACTTCCTTCATCACAGCCTGGGGTATTTCTACCAGCGATTCATAATTCACAAACTTAATTTGAGTCGGATGTCTTTGTGCAGCATCTTGCAAAAACGCATAAGTATTATCATACATAACTTGAATATCTTGCATCCGGTATGAGTAGCCATGAAAGGGGCTATTCGTTTGATATAGCTGACGGAAGTTTGCGATACAAGTATCTGTTCTGTCTCGTTTCATCACGACAAACTTTGCGCGTGGAAACGCCTTTGCAAGCAAATCGGTAAAGAAAAAATGAAATGGTTGTTTGTCTATAAAACGTTGAGCACCAGCAACGGACTGCGCGGTGAAGAGGCGGTATTGCTCAATGGCGTTAGCTTCTTCATAGGCGTGGCTGATGTGCTGAATATTGCTGTTATAGTCACAAGAAAACCTAAGTGCTTGGGGTAATACACTGGTTTCTCCCAGCGGTTGTAGCGACAATTGCGCTAAGATCTGCTCCATTAAACTGGTGCCTGAACGTGGCAGACCAATGACAAATATTGGTGCAAGCGTTTGCTCTGGAGCAAAATTAATAGGCTTGTCTAGAAGTTTGCCAAGTGTTTGAAAATAGCCAGTCATTTGTTCAGATGAATAGGAAACCTCAGTACTAATCGCTTGTTTACTGGCAATAAAGCTTTGCCATGCCTTGGGATAATTTTCCTGCTTTTCGTATTCGATTGCCTGCGCATGGTAAAGCCGTTGTAATGCAAGTGGTGCAGTTTGCACTGTTATCTCAGTTGCTAACTGAGTGATGCGAGTCGATGCTAATTCTACAGGAGTAAGCTCTGAGTAGGCTAACTGGCACTTAGCATTACTTGGCTTTGCTTGCACTAAAGAGGCAAGCAGCGTCCGCGCTTGTGCTAATTCACCAGACATCTTTAAATGCATTGCATAGTTGAGCGCGATTTCAGGACAGTGTGGTGAGCGTGTATAGGCATGGTTAAAATGCCAACCAGCGTCAGTGTATTGGTTTAATCTCAGTAAGATATTTGCGAGGGTATCGTGCTCTGACCCCGACAATTGTGTGTTACCTAGCAAATGCAGAATATAACGCTTTGCCACTAATGGTGCTTGGGTAAAAAGCGCAAGTTTGGCAGCACTTAGGGAGTAAAGTGCGGATGGAAATAAACTTAGGCACTTGTCGTAAATTTTTAGCGCTTTGCTGAGGTTACCGAGAGCGATATTCAAATCGGCCAATAAGGCGTACGCGTGGTGATCGTTGGCATTGCTGTTAATGCGAGCGACTAATGCGTGATGCGCCGCTTGAAATTGACGCTGTTGAATATAGCTTTGGATCTGATTGTATGATGTCATCGCAACGTAAAGAGAGTGAAGGTAACTTCACTCTCTATTTTAGTTTTTTGCTGATTATAACTCAAACTGGTAGTTAAGCTTGACCCCAACGGTGCGAGGTGTTGTGACGTAGTGTCCGTAAACACGCTGCTGCTCTGGCAAGGCTTTATTTAACGCCGAAAATTTAGCTTCACCAGCCCAAGATTTGTCGCGCCTTACCGAGGTGAAAGCAAATTTGTCAAACAGGTTGTCGACATAAAAAGTGACGGCCCATTGCTCGCTTGAAAGCTTCGCACTGAGGTTAGACAAGGCAAACCCTGGCAATACCTCTCCGTCAGCTTTGAGTCCGACTTTCGTGTATACGTCACTCTGTGCGGTTACTCCATAATTAACGTTAAGCATTTTGTCGTCGAACACTTCCTGTTCGTAGCTTAAACCGAATGAGAACTGCTGTTTTGGCGCGCCAGGTAAGCGGTCACCGTCTGTACCGTCATAGTACGGCTGGTAAAGCGCGATTTCTTCAGCGCTATAGTCACCTTCTTTGAATACTGCAAACAGGGCTCGTGCATCATCAGTTAGCTGTGCTTTTGCATAAGAATAGGTTGCATACACAGTCCACTGGTCGTTCAATATCGCCCGGGTTGACAACTCAATCCCACTAGAGTTCGCAGAACCAGCATTGGAGGTAATGATCTCTTGGCCGTTTACCGTCACAGATGAGATCTGTGCATCTTCCCAATCAACACTGAATAATGCGGCATTAAAATGCAGCTTGTTATTTAGCCATGTTGACTTTAATCCCAGCTCATAGTTAGTGGTGGTATCTGGTTTATAGCTAAGCTCATGCGGCAGTGCACAGATGATTTGTTGCTCTGGTAATGTTTCTGGGCACGATTCCAAACCGTTACCACCGCCTAATCTAAATCCTTCACTGACAGTGAAGTACGTCAGCAGTCCATCTTGCCAAGTGTAATTGGCATTAAACTTAAACAAACTACCATTGTCTTTGGCACTGACTTGTTCAAATGAAATTTGTTCGAGGCTTGGCAGGCCTCCAGAATAGAGTGGGGTTTCAGCCGCTGACTCAGTTTTAACATCATAGCGATAGAAACGAGCGCCCACTGTGATATTAAAATCGTCTGAAAATGCATAGCCAATTTCGCCAAACAATGCTGATTCTTTGCTGGTGGCATTGGTCAGTGCGATATACTCAAGATCTTGCTCAATATTGTCGATTTCATCGCCCCAAAACTCCGTGAGTCCTGGCGTGTACTCTCTATCGTCCGAACTAATTTCTTGTTTGCTGTAATATACCCCTGCAATCCAATTTAGCGCGTCATCCCCTTTAGAGACTAAACGGATCTCTTGGGTAAAAGTGTTTTGATCAGTAGTATCTTTAGTCAAAGCGGTAAAACTAGGAAAATCCGCATAACCCGGCCAAATATCATAAAGTAGATCGGTTTGATCTCGTTGGCCTTGTTGTTCTTTGCTTGACCAACCGGACGCCGAAACTAAATCAGCAAACTCTAAATCGGCGTTGATTTCAAGGCTAAGCAGGTCGTCTTCTTGTTCGTTAGGTTCAAGCACACGGTAGGCTGACTCGTATGGTTTAATAGAATCGGCAAGCGGGTGCTGTGCTGCAAGACTTTGATATTGTGAAATTGAGTTAGCGCCATTTTCTTGCTTCTGATGAAAATAGTTTAGTGTTGTATCGATATTCTCACTCACCAACCAACGTAGAGAAACCCGTGTGGTTGTTATGGTCTCATCATTTGCATCCGCAACTGCGTTGATGTTTGCTTTTACATCCTCAGCATTGGACCAATCAGGATCTGGGTTTGAAACGCCAGCTTGCTTAACCACATAACCGTAATCCATAAAGCCGGGGTTGTGATAGCGGTTAATGCTCGCACGAACGGCTAATTCATCCATCACTACAGGCATATTGAAGACAGCACCCACTTCATGACCATGACTGTCACTTTCATTGATACTGAATAAGTCACCACTTAGTTTACCTTCAATAACGTCAAGCACTGGCGCTTTAAGCATGGTTCTAATCGCACCACCTAGCGTGCCTGCACCGTAAAGCGTACCTTGTGGGCCGATCAAGACTTCAACACGTTCGATATCGGTTAGTCGCAAATCCACATTGATTGGGATTTCGCCTAGGTAAGTTGCCACTGTCCCTGAGTCAGAAGCACGTTCCGACGAATTAGTATTCAAGCCACGAACAATAATAGGTGAGCCCTCACGGCCACCTTGTTCTGTGATTGTCAAACCAGGAACCCATCTTGCTACATCTTCAAGGTCGCCAATATTTTGGTCGCTCATAACATCGCTGTCGACGGCAGTAATGTTTAATGGCGCTTCTTGAACTGTGCCTGCGCGTCGAGTGGCTGTTACTTGAATTCGCTCAATTGACTTTTCTTGAATCTTACTTTCTTCAGCTTGTGATTGATTAACAACAAAAAAACTCGAACTAACAGCTAGTGCGACTAAGCTTGGATGGAGCTTACTCATGGATGGTGGAACCTCAAATTAAGAATTAAACGTGACGAAATTTCAATCTTTAGAAATGGGTAACTATGCAGGTGGTGCATTTATGTCCCGAGTTTAGAGAGAATTTCATACAACCGGTGGTGAATTAACTAGCCATGTTTTGTTCATGGTTTAGGTAAATTTAACCACCCTGAAACTGCGGCGCATGCTAACATGCTTATTCGTATTTTGTGAATAATTATTTTGATTTTTTGAATGGTTATCTCTTTTTTAAATAAGGTGATTTGCGAAAATTTTCAAATAGCTTAGAGTATTAACTCCGTATGTTTCTTTTGTACGTCGATTATCTTAAGGAAAAACAATGAAAAAGTTGATGTTTGCATTGTTGGCATCTTGTACGTTACTTGGTTGCTCTGACAGTGAAGTTGGTGATGTGTCACTCGGTCTATTTACGCTCAAAGATATAAAATTAGACTCTATGGTTGATCCCGTTGTAACGGGTGTGACCTGTCATGTGGCGAGTGTTGAAGATGATTTGAGCTTTTCGGACCCAAGCGATAGCTCTATTTCTTGCCGTCAAACGAGTGAAATAACACCGGCAATGCTGGCGAATATAGATAAAAGTGATTCAGGCGAAGTGGTATTTAAAAAATCAAAAAGTGTGTTTTTTAAAGCAATGAAGGTGAGAAGGATCTTTGATGCAAAAAACCAAACCTTGATGTACTTAGCCTATACCACTAAGGAAACCTCTGGTAGCTTTAAGCATAGCTTGTCAACGGTGCCATTATGGGGAACTCAGGCTTATCAAGGCGTTAAAACCAATTAATTCGAATGTTGGCTAGCACATAAACCAACACGTTTTGATAATTGCATTTAGTAAATTATTTTTGTTTGAATTAAACCTTTTTGCTCACGATTTCGACTAAGCTTAGTAGTGATAAGTTTTGGAGAAATCGTGATGTTAAAAACACGCTTTTTAGGGAAAACGGTCAATATTGCATTTGCAGTGATGACTGTATTGTTTGTTATTTTAACGTTAACAACTGATGCTCATAGCATCTCATCTCAAGCAACTCAGGTTGAGATGTTTAGCCAAGACGAGGTGATTACCGAGTCCAAATCTAAGTAAGTTTGGGCTGTGATTTATCTTGTTTTGCTGATTAGTGTCACTCGAAACGATGAAAAATTAATATAAATATTGCGCTCGGCTCAGTCTTTGTTGCGCGTAGTGTTAAGTGCATAAATTTGCATGAAGTTTTTATGACATATACTCATGCTTCACTTACGCTCTGTATAGCGTATAAACTCTAAACTACCATCTCTGACTCATCTCATTAATAGTCTTAACTATGCTGTCACCAAAATTGTAATTAATTTGTTGCGTTCTCCCCAGTCTGCATTAGCTTTAATTAGGGACTAAGAAAAAAGCAGCGCAGTTTGCAATCGGATATATGCAAGTTTCTGTTTTAAAAAATACGAATTTTAGCTGGCGTACTCGTTATTCGTCTGACTAAAACGCTCACACACAAGGAAGAAATATGGCACGCCAATTCGATAACTTTTATAGTCATGGGGCAATTAATTTTAGTGATTTTATTAATTGTGTTTCTAGCTTATATACTGGTCCAGACTGCTTGGATGACAGTACATTAAGACTGCTTGCTGAGATGTTGTATCGGCTTTCGCAAAACAAGCAATTTCTCGCGGCTCAAGTTGCGGGCAGCAGTAATTACCAGCATCATGCCAGAGGGATGTTGGACAATGATGATCTATATGTACTTTATGAAAATAAACGACCATTTTTTAAAGTATGTGCACAAATTTGGCATCCAATGCCAAAGCGGGGGACTCAGCGCTGTTTTATTCCGCAAGTGCGGGACTACAATTTTACGGCATTGACGACCAATTATTTTGGCCCCGGTTGTGGCAGCAAGCTCTACCAATATGAATATAGGAAGGACTTACAGCAAGGCGAGCATTGTGATTTACAGTTTGGGCAGTTTTATCAATTTACCCCTGAATCTGTACTCTTTACAGAAGCCTCGAGAGATGTGATAGCGCAGGCTTTACCTAAAAGTTTAAGTATCACCATCAGCTTACAGTTGGAGCAAAGGCCACATGCTTGCTTTGTGTTTGACAAGTCATCTGGTCGCGTGCAGCAGATTATTGCTGACTCTGCATTTGGCCACAACGAAATACCTGAACCTCTGTTGCTTGAAGACTAAGCACTCTATCTAAGGTTATGTACCTTAGTTAAGGTGTAGAGAAAGTAACTTATTTTGCATGATTCTATCTTTTATAGCTGTAACAAAAGCGCAAATATGTTACTTGTAGTTGCATCTATGAGAATAGCGTGAGCACTTTATTGCATTCTGATTTCTCAATGAATGAAGTGCTTATACCAAATTGAACAAGTGTTCAGTCAAATTGGTATGACTATTCTATCACCAGTCTGATCTGCACTGGTATTTTTAGCTTTGACAACAACCCTAATGGAGCGGCGTAATAATGAATAAAATAAGCTTGGTAGCACTCTCTGTCGTGCTAGGTTTGAGCGGATGTGCTCAAGACAAGCCAGTAACAGAAACTACATCTGTTGCTAAAACCACTGAATCAACTCTCTCTCGTGCAGAAATCAACAAAGTCGTAGAACAGTACACCAAGCAGTTTATTAACCATGAACCCGCACTAGCCACTTCGCTCAAATTATCAAGTAGTGAATATGGTCACTATGCTAATAGACTGCCGGATTACTCGGTTGTCGGAATGCAGGCGCTCCAAGTGGATATGAATGCAGCCGCAGATAAATTAAAACAATTACAATCGGGCGTGGCGAACTCTGATGACTTGTTGCACCTTAAAGTAAATGAAGTTATTGCACGCTATTATGCTGGAGATAAGGGCTTCTCAGCAGGTTATATTGATACTTGGGGCGGACACCTGCCATATATTGTCAATCAATTGTCCGGCCCATTGCTGGATATTCCGAATGTGCTTAAAGACCAGCATGGAATAGAGAGTGAGCAAGATGCAAAAGACTATGTTGCGCGCCTAAATGCCTTTGTTGAAGTCACGAAGCAAGTTGCAAGTAAGGTAAAAGCGGATGCTAATAAAGGCGTAATTTTACCAAAAGTTTTATTTCCGAACACGCTAGGTTATTTAGATAACTTCACGGCGCCAAGTGGTGCAGAACATCCTTTGGTTGCGTCGTTTAAAGATAAACTTGCGAATATTGATGGTATTACGGATAAAGCCGCTGCTGATTATGTTGCACAGGCAACACAAATTGTTGAGCAAAAGCTTTATCCTGAATTTAAAAATGTGTCTGCGATTATGCACGCTCTAGAGAGCAAGGCGCCTGAAAATGTCGGTATTTGGGCCCAACCAAATGGCGAAGCTTTCTACCAGCATGAAATCACCTATTTGGCGGATTCTGATATGAGCGCGGAAGAGATCCACCAAATTGGTCTTGCTGAGGTGGAGCGTATTTCAAAGCGTATGGACGAAATCCTCAAGCAAAATGGCTATTCACAAGGTACTGTTGGTGACCGGATGAAGCAGCTCAATGAAGAGTCGAGATTTTTATATGCGGATTCTGACGAAGGTCGTGAAGCGTTATTATCGTTCTTGCGTGGTGAAATAGGGACTATTTTACAAAAAGCGCCAGATTATTTTTCTACTATTCCACCGCAACCTGTTGAAGTGAAACGTATACCAAAAGCAGTGGAAGCAGGCGCGCCGGGTGGTTACTACAACGGTCCATCGCTTGATGGAAGTCGCCCAGGGGTATTTTCAATCAACCTAAAAGACATGAAAGCAGTACCAAGCTTTGGCATGAAAACCTTAACGTATCATGAGGCGGTTCCTGGTCACCACTTCCAAATTGCGCTTAATATGTTGCAAACAGAAATCGGTTTGATGCGTCAAAATGCTTCATTTAATGGTTATGTTGAGGGCTGGGCACTGTATTCAGAGCTATTGGCTTACGAAATGGGGATGTATAAGGACGACCCATTTGGAGACTTAGGTCGTCTGCAAGCTGAGGCATATCGTGCTGCTCGACTGGTGGTGGATACGGGCCTACATTATAAAAAGTGGACACGAGACCAAGCGATCACTTATTTTGCTGATGCAACCGGTACGGCGATGAGTGATGTGGTATCGGCTATCGACCGTTATATCGCTTGGCCAGGACAAGCGCTTGGTTATAAATTAGGTATGCTTAAATTGGTTGAACTTAGAGAGCACGCTAAGCAACAGCTAGGTGATAAGTTTGATATTAAAGCATTCCACGACGTGGTGTTGTTAAAAGGCGCAAGGCCTATGGCGCTTGTTGAAGAAGATATTAAGACTTGGATTAATTCTCTGAAGTCGTAAATATACTTTTCGGCTTGAAGTCAGTGAGAGATGCTGGCTTCAAGCTGACACTATTTAAAAACCTCTATTTATAGCGCTCGTTCATACTCACCGTACTCAAAGTCACTATCATAACCTGATGTACTGGTCTCCTCCCACACTCGGCATCGGTGTGCCATGATTGAATTGCAAACAATCAAAATGGGAGAAGACCAAATGCAGATTACAACAATCAGTATCGACATCGCAAAAAATATTTTTCATTTTATTGG
>NZ_JAMXSE010000030.1:0-68053 GCF_024124685.1 Pseudoalteromonas sp. OANN1 | reverse complement strand
ACCCACCTGACCCCATGCCGAACTCAGAAGTGAAACAAAACAGCGTCGATGATAGTGTGGATTACCCATGTGAAAGTAGAACATCGCCAGGGCCAAATAAGAGAAACCCGTTGCAGCAATGCGACGGTTTTTTTGCTGTTTGGGATAAAGTACTTCCATGTAGCATCTCCCCTTCGCGCGTCCTTGTGCTCACTTCCTCGAACTGCGAAGCGTGCTTCGGTTTCTCGTCACCCAAACTCAGAAGTGAAACAAAACAGCCGAAGGGTCGGCCCCGGTCAATGATAGTGTGGATTACCCATGTGAAAGTAGAACATCCTACTTCGTAGCGAGCCAGGGCCAAATAAGAGAAACCCGTTGCAGCAATGCGACGGGTTTTTTGCTGTTTGGGGTATAGAAAACCTCGCAAGCCAATTAAAACCTCGCGAGGTAAACTCGCTCCTACCACAGTATCAGCACAGTGAAATATGGTGCGAGGTGGTTTATCCGCCGAGCATTTACAAGCAAGAAGCAGCTATATGGTTTTATGCAATAAGGGCTATAAGGAAGGGTCAATTAACGATATGATGGGCTAAAAAAAGGGGATTTAGCGTGTCATTTCATTTAATTGCACTGTTGGTAATATTTGCATTGTTTGGTACTTCAGCCACTTACCTAATTCGCTTTATGTATAGCTATTGGATTAAGAAGCAGCTTGAAGTGAAGTACATTATTAATGCGAGTATTTGTGCGCTGTTAGTGATGGTGATCTCAGTGATCAATGAGCTTATCCGATAACCTGAGTGCTCATCAGCCTATAGAGGCACAGCCTGACAGGTATGGGCAATACATAGTGTTTGTATTGGCATCACAGGTTCACAATTAACCGCTGGCGCTTTTCCTTTGTTACTCAGCTTTTCTTGCTCTGTAATAGCGCTAACTACTGCTTCTACATCTTGCTCATCAGTATGCTTCGTTGAATAGATCAGGTATTCTCTTGGTCCACCACAGGTTAATCGCTCACCTACTCCAATTACTTTACACTGATAGCTTGCATCACATCCTATATTTGCTCTTATATCGCTGAGTGTATGTGTAGCATTCGAGCGACTTGTTGCATCGCTTGGTGTCATTTCACAGCCAGATAACGCCGCAATTAGTGTGCCGATGCAAGCGAGAGAAATAGCTAACTTCATTATTGCCTCTAGTATGTAGGACGACTATTTTCTAGTTTAACACACTTATTTTCAACGCATTGTGTTGCGGGTTCAATTAAATGCTGACAGATACTCATCATCTGATTTTGCATATTATAGGCGCGCTCTAATGTAGTAATTTGCTCCGCTAACTGCTTAACTTGGGCCTCATCTGCTGATCTTGTTGAATACACTAGATAAGAAGAAGGCCCACCACAGGCACGATCGCCAACGGCAATGACTTTACACTGGGTATCGTTATCACAGCTTTTGTCGGCCACCACGCTTTCCAATGACTGTTTATGGGTTTTGATGTCAGAGGTATCGAGCTTTTTACCATCTTGTTGAATAGGTAAGCTTGCTTCTTTTGATTCTTTAACTTCGGTGTGCTTTTCGCTTACAGGTTTAGTCTCTTGTGCTTTTTGTTCTGTGGTTTCTTTTTTAGTTACTTCTTCTTGGCAACCAAACAGCAAAAAGGTTGCAAGTAAAGTGGGGATCATCTTGTTCATTATATGCTCTCCTAATGTTTGCTAATTAAACTACGCAAGTCCTTAAGGAATAGCAAGCTCTGCAGCCTGCATACACTATATGTGATCGCAGGCTGTGAAGGACAGCGCTATAGACCGCCTTTGGTGAGTTTTTGCGGATCGAGTAATGATTGGAGCTCGTGTTCACTCAGATCGGTTTGCTCAGCAGCGACCTCTATGATTGGACGTCCTTCTTTGTAGGCAAGCTTGGCAATTTGTGCTGCTTTTTCATACCCGATCACAGGATTTAACGCGGTAACTAAAATCGGGTTTTTAGCCAGTGCCTTTTGAATATTCTGCTCATTTACTTTAAAGCTTGAGATAGCTTTGTCCGCAAGTAGCCTCGCGGTATTTGAGAGGATCTCAATGCTTTGCAAAATATTTAATGCAATCACCGGCAACATAACATTCAGCTCAAAATTGCCAGACTGGCCTGCAACACTAATCGTTGCATCATTACCTATCACTTGAGCACTGGCCATTGCAGCCGCTTCTGGAATAACAGGGTTTACTTTACCTGGCATGATTGAAGAGCCTGGTTGTAGCGCCTCAAGTTCGATTTCACCTAGGCCAGCAAGCGGTCCTGAATTCATCCAGCGTAAGTCATTGGCTATCTTCATTTGTGCTACTGCAAAGGTTTTAAGTTGGCCTGAAAGTCCCACAATCGCGTCTTGTGAACCGATATGATAGAAAAAGTTATTGCCTTTACTGAAGCGGATCCCGATGTTAGTGCTCAGGTTTTGGCTAAATAACTTAGCGAACTGTGGATCGGCATTAATACCTGTGCCGACCGCTGTTCCACCTTGACCTAACTCGTAGACTTTTTCTAAGGAATGAACAATGCCCTGACAGGCGTTATCTACTTGCGCTTGCCAGCCACTTAATGTTTGTGCAAAGGTCACCGGCATTGCATCCATCAAGTGCGTACGGCCAGTTTTGACGTGATGGCCAACTTGCTCTGCTTTTTGTTCAATACTACTAGATAAGTGTTTTAGTGCAGGCAGAAGGTCATACACTGCTGTGATTGCACTACTCACGTGAATCGCTGTTGGGATCACATCGTTTGAGCTTTGGCCCATGTTAACGTCATCATTAGGATGAATTGCGACACCGCTTAATTCAGTCGCTAGAGTAGCTATCACTTCGTTGGCATTCATGTTTGAACTGGTACCAGAGCCAGTCTGAAAGACATCCACTGGAAATTGATCTAAGTGTTTGCCATCAATTAGCTGCTGACAGGCACTCACGATTGCTTTTGCTTTATCACTTGATAGATGACCAAGGGATTGATTGGTTTCTGCTGCGGCTTGTTTGATGTAGGCCAATGCTTTGATAAAGCTACCAGGCATTGTGATCCCGCTAATAGGAAAGTTATTTACAGCGCGCTGTGTTTGCGCCTTGTAGAGCGCATGCTCAGGAACATCTAATGTTCCCATACTATCGGATTCTTGACGAAATGTAGTCATCGTTGCTCCTAATAAAAAGGGTTAAACTGCTGGCAGGTTTGGCACGCATCTCGCTGGAGCTTCAAAAATTGCTGTGACGAAGTATGGTGATGTTTATAAAACCGTTTTAGTGCCAACAAAGGCTTAAATAATTGATCCATGCATTGTTTACGTATGGCGGTATCAACGAGTGGATCGGCAATCTGTTCTAACAGTTCGGACAATGTATTTTTAAGATAAAGCTCTTGCAGCAGCGGGTTATTATGGCGCTCGTACCATTTTGCCATGCTTATGCCTGCCGAAATATATTCCGCAACCAAGAGCGGCGCCTCGAGTTGTGGTCGCTGGCAGTGGCGATTAAGCTTCGCACGATAAGTTTGTAATAAAGTAGCTAGCTGCATAAATACAAAACCAAACGATGTAATGATAATGGTTATCATTACATCGTTTGGTTGGCAATTCAAGCTTTAGTATTCGCACTGCCAAACAATTTGTTTAGCATTCACCATAGCAGCTCACTATGAGTCTGAAATGAATTTAAGAAAGTGTGATTGAGCTTATACCAATTGCACTAAGTCTCCAATCAATTTGAAGGGTGAAATACCATATTAGCGTCGTTAAAAATTTCTCATTTAGAACAACTAAATAGCAAAATTTTTGCCTAGCTACTAAAGTTATTTCTCCGCTTCAAATAGCTCATTTACCTAATACAATTGGTATTAATTATAGCCGAGGAGATATTGCTGTTCTGAATGCTCTTTCTCTTGTTCTTCGAGTTGCATCAGGTTGGCGACTTCTTGTCGGTAAGCGCGACTTTTCGTGAAGGTATTTTTACGCTTCTTCAGAACAAGTCCTTCGCTTTTAAGTTGGCTTGGCATTTGGGTGATCTCTGAAATTTTCATGCTCGCTTCTCCTCTTAGTACTCTTTAAACTTAGCAGAAGTTGTACCAAAATAAATTTCTTTTCTAATTTTAATTGCTTAGTAGAAGTTTTAGCTATTTGCCTTGCAATTGAGATAAATTCTTGCCTCAATGAGGCGCATAAATCGATCAAAATAGTGCAAACGAAATGACAAAACCTTACTCTCAAGCGTGTGAAAACAATAAACGGCCAATATTAGAAAAGCTCACTCCCTATCTAAATAAACCGTTGAAAGTGCTAGAGGTAGGCTCTGGTACGGGTCAGCATGCTGTGCACTTTGCTGCGGCGTTACCGCATTTAACGTGGCAGACGGCGGACAGGGAGATTAATCACGCAGGTATTCAAGCGTGGCTTGATGATGCAGAATTAGAAAATACTTTACCGCCATTGGCGCTAGACTTACACCATGCGTGGCCTGTTAATCAGCGTTATGATGTGATCTATACCGCTAATACCTTGCACATTGTGTCATCAACGCTCGTTGAGCGCTTAATCGCAGGAGTAGGACGACACCTTAAAGAAAGCGGCTACCTGATAGTTTATGGGCCGTTTAATTATCAAGGTGAATTTACCAGCGAGAGTAACCGAGAGTTTGATGCGTATTTAAAATCGCAAGACAAAGAGAGTGGCATTCGCGATCAAGAATGGGTATTGGCGCTTGCAGCAGAGCAAGGACTTACACTACAGCAAGACTATGCGATGCCGGCTAATAATCGCTTATTGGTGTTTAAACGGTAGTTTTGCTTGGCACTCGGTAAAGTAATGCTCGAGTGTGTCAGCTTCGCGCTTGGTAAAATCCTCAAGCGCTTGTTGAAAGTCAGGTTGAAATAAGCGGTGATACGATTGCCTCCACACCGGCTCAAAACCCCTCACTAACTTGTGCTCACCTTGAGCGCCCGCGTCAAAGACTGCAAGCTGATTAGCAATGGCGTACTCTATGCCTTGATAGTAACACAGCTCAAAATGCAAAAAGTCGTAACTATCCTCAATTGCGCCCCAATAGCGACCATACAAGGTATCGCCATCCACAAGATATAAACTGGTGGCGATAATTTCGTGGTTTAAGTAAGCGCAGCAAAGACGAAGCTTATCTGGCATCGAGGTGATAACTTGCTGAAAAAAATCGCGAGAGAGATAGCCGTGGTGTCGCGAACGTTTAAGGTAGGTGAGTTGGTAGCTGAGAAAAAACGCATCAAGTTGTGCTGTGCTTATTTCTCTGCCAACAGTCCATCTTATGTTAATACCTTGGGCGGTCACAGCTTGGCGTTCTTTCATGACCATTTTACGCTTTCTTGATGTGAGTCGTGCGAGAAAATCATCGAACTCGGCGTAACCTCTATTATGCCAATGAAATTGCACATTGCGGCGCATCGTTAAATGACTTTGAGTGAGAAAATCGCTTTCACGACAAAAATTAATATGGACTCCACTAATGCCTAGTTGGGCGAGGCTCGTGAGCGTAGCGTCAATATATTCAAGCAAGCAAGAAGATAGACGTTTAGTTAATATTCTTGGCCCTTGAGTTGGCGTAAAGGGGGCGCCACACAGCCATTTCGGATAGTAATCAAATCCATGACGCTCGTAGGCTTCAGCAAAAGCCCAATCAAAAACGTACTCGCCATAAGAATGCGATTTAATATAGCCTGGTAAAATTGCAATCAACTCGCCCTGGCGTTCAATCATTAAGTGATGCGGTATCCAGCCAGTCTCTTTGCTGGTGCAGCCGCTCAACTCTAATGCAAGCAGCCACGCGTAGCTCGTAAATACATGTGATGGTGAAACACAGTCCCACTGTGCTGCTGTCACTTCAGTCAGAGAATGAATAAACCTGTGTTGGTACTCAGTCATTGTGGCGGTCAAAAAATGTGAGCAGTGCTTGCTCAAAGTTGCCGTAATCAGGGTTAAACGTGATCCGCGCAAGAGCGGTGTATTGCATCATGCTTTTCTCGTGACGCTCGCCAAAATGAACGGTTTTACCTGTGCGGCAGTTGATGAAGGCTTGGTCTTCTAAGTGGTAACTGGTGCAATTACGATAAGGCCCTTTGCGGCCGTAAAAAATATGTTCAGGCGGCTGCAAAATACCAATATGAGACATATCGACAATGTTGTCGGCTTTCACGCTCCGATAATTCACACCTTGCTTAGTCGATGGCGTTTCCGAATAGATAAATTGGGTCAACGTTGACTTAGGCTGCCACTTTTCTAGCAGCTTTGCCGTTGCATGATTGTCTATGGTGGTATCGACATCGCTATAGCTGATAAACATCGGTACATCTGGCAAAGTGGTGAGTGATTTGAGTGGCGCCATAGCCTGATGGGCTAACGTTGCGCCATGCCATGGGAAAGATTCATATTTGGCGAAATCCAAATCTGCGTCTTCATCTATCCAATTGACAAATGGCACGTAATCAATCCATTTGGCTAGCCAACCGTTCTTATTATGTGGCTCCGTAGCGGGTGAGATAAGTGCAACAGAGCCTAAATTATTGGGCTTGTGCTTCGCTATGCTACTCAGCACTATGGCGGCACCAGTGGAATAACCAAGTACGGAAAAATGCTTAAAATCTTGGCTCGTCTGTGCGATGGCATAATCCGTATGAGTTTGCCAATCGTCAATATCAACTTCGGTTAAATCGCTTGGTGCAGTCGCGTGGCCTGGCAGTAACATGGTTCTGACATTGTATCCTGCTTCATAGAGCGCTGCCGCAAGGTAGTGAAAAGTAAAAGGAGAATCGGTCAGACCATGGATAAGTAAAATGGCGTGATCTCTGTTGTCATGCTCAAGTGAAAATGGCGCAATTAAGTCACTTACCTTAGGGGTTGTCAGGTTGAGTAATGTTGCAGTGGGCGTCATTAACGGGCACGGCAGTGTTGCGCGGGGATTGCGGCTTTCAATAATTTGCTTAGTCGAACGAATATAATCGTTATAGTTTTTTATATTCGCTATATCGACGGTGACAGGGCCTTTATCGATTGCTTTGCGGAATAATCCCGACGCTTTGCTCTCGGTGAATAGCGACATATCACTCACTTGGGTAACACAGTCTTGTGCGATGATCAAAGGTGAGCCAAGCAGGCTAAAAGCAAGTACTGTGGAGGTAAGGTAGTGGCGCATAGTCGGTCCTTATGAGCATAAAATCACATGCAGTATAGCGAGAACAGGTGACGATAAAAATGGTTAGCGGATCGGTAATATGCGTTTCGCAAAAGTTTGCTTGAGGACAATCGTTGATTCAATCCCGCTAATCACCTTACAGGCGCCCAGTTGATGTTTGGCAAATTGTTCATAGCTGGGCAAATCCTTTGCTACGATTTCCAATAGGTAATCATGACTTCCGGAGATCACTGAACAGCTGATCACCTGATCTTCAGATTCCACGTGTTGTTCAAATAAATGCGCTGCGGTTGCGGTATTTTCACTGAGTTTTATAAATGCATAAACCAAAATACTTAGGTCAACTTGCGCTCTATCCAGTGCCGCATGATAGCCTGAAATGACTCCTGTATCTTGCAAGCGTTTTACGCGTCGAAGACAGGGAGTATCGGAAAGGTTTGCCTTTTCGGCGAGTGAGGCATTACTCAAACGTGCATTATGCTGCAAGGCGTTAAGGAGCAATTTGTCCTTGGCATCTAGATTTACCGACATAAACCAAATAAAAGAGTGATTCTTGCTAATCAGTATTAAACTTTTAGAGAAAATTGGCAAATTATGCTCGTGGTGATTTGCTAGCCTTAACTGTGGAATAATCACGAGAAGTAATAATGAGTCCATTAGCCGTACAATTTGACGCTTGGATTAGAGGTCCGTTTGTGGACCTTAACGACAAGCTTGAACATCTTTATTGGCAGCAACAGGATAAAGCAAACGTTGAAGGCGTTGGTGAAACGCTAAAAGCACAGTTATTAGAAGAAGGTAATCAACTGATCCAAGCCTTGCTAGAAGAAGGTAATACCGACGAAGGCTTTGAGCAAGCATTCGACTTACTCGGTAACGTTGGTCTATTTATGGCTGCATGCAGACGCCACGAAATTACCGAGCCAAGCCGTGAAAGGGTGTCTCCACTAACACAAGCATCGGCACTGGCTATGCACATCGGTGCCTCTTTGGGAGTTACGCCGCGCTTCGCAACGGCTCATCTCACCACACACAACCGGGCAATCAACGGCGTGTATAAGCGCTTTACCTCTCATCCGGCAGAGCGCTTATTCATCGACTACAATACTCAGGCCATTCTTGCCTATAAACGTGCGTCCGAATCGCTAATGAAGGTACATCATTTGGGAATTTCTCATCCCATGTCATTGGTGCTACTCAAACAAGTTAAGCAAGCGCTGCTTGAGGTCATAGAGTCTAATCGAGAGTTATTTAAGGAGCTGGATACCGAGGCATTCTTTTACGTTGTACGACCCTATTACAAACCTTACCGAGTTGGTAAAGAGATCTATCGTGGTGCAAACGCTGGAGATTTTGCGGGTATCAATGTTATCGATATGATGTTGGGGTTATGCCCGGCTAATGACATTAGTTATGGTCAAATGCTGGTGGAAAAATTCCTCTATATGATGCCAGAAGACCAAGCAATCCTGCGTGAATGCATGCGTACGCCTAATTTAATGGATGCGTTTCTGAGTGCATTGAAAGGGCCGAAAAGTGATTGGTTTGGCCCTGCCTGTAGCTTGTTTATACAAGTGTGTAAGCTGCATGGAGATACGGCCATACAACATCACAATCAACTCGTCGAAAAGTATATCGCCAAACCTTCGCAGGCAATGCAGCAACAGCACTTAAGCAAAGTGACCGCCAGTGGTCCACCGATTGAAGTCTTACTCAAAGAACTCGCAGACCTAAGAGATAGGCGAGCTGCTGCCGAGCGCGATGATATCTTTACTCGGCATCATGATTTAAAACGATTACGCCAAGCAATAGGGGTTAAGCATGAAGCAATATAGGGATGATTTTCACCTGCCTACGGGTCACTATTTATTGAGTCATTCCGTTGGTCGTGTGTTGAAATCTGCAGCGGAAGATTTTCATCAGCAATTTATGGTGCCGTGGCAACAACAAAATCAAGAGCCTTGGCAGCAGTGGCTAAGTGGAATTGATCGCTTTACCTCAGCCCTAGCTTCCCTATTACACACCGATGCGCGCCTGTTTTGTCCGCAAACAAACCTTTCCAGTGGTTTAACGAAATGGGCGATGAGTTTGCCAGAAACTGGCATTCGCAAAGTACGCGTATTGATGAGTGAGCAAGACTTCCCCAGCATGGGATTTGCGTTACAAAACGCGCTGGACAATATTGAGATTGTCTATGTTCCCGAAGCGATGAATATGCACGACCTAAGTGTGTGGCAGCAATATATTGACGAGCAAATTGACTGGGTATTTGTCAGTCATGTTTATTCAAACAGCGGTCAGCAGGCGCCTGTCGCTGACATCATTAGCCTTGCTAACCAATATGGCTGTCGAAGCATTATTGATATTGCTCAGTCACTTAGTGTATTACCAATAAATTTAAGCGAGTGGGGCGCGGATTGCGTTATCGGCTCTTGTGTGAAATGGAGCTGCGGTGGCCCTGGCGCCGGTTTTATTTGGGTGAATGAAGATGTCTTGCCTTATTGCGAGCCAAAAGATGTTGGCTGGTTTTCGCATCAAAATCCATTCGAGTTTGATATTCATCATTTTGCGCTGAGTGAAAGTGCGCTGCGTTTTTGGGGCGGTACACCAAGTGTGGCACCTTATATCTATGCGGGGCACAGCCTTGGCTATTTTGCCGAGCTTGGGATTGAGCAAGTAAGAGCGTACAACTTTGCTTTGTTATCTGAGTTACAAGCGGCATTGCCTGAATTTTATCGTTCTCCTACAGCGCAGAGTGCTTGCTCGGGGACAGCTATTTTGCATTTTGGCTCGCGGCATGAGTCAGTGATGGAGCAGCTTAAGCGAGCAGGCATTGCTGTGGATAATCGTCGCTACGGTATTCGTGTCTCACCACATATTTATAATAGTCAGGAGGACATCGCGCAGTTGGTGCAGGTTATCAACGAAAGCTAGTTTCCTAATCCTAGTGCTTTTTTGGTCTTCTTCTTCACCGAGCGCCAATGTGTCATTGGCTGCTTGGGCGCGCGCGCTATCAGTGCGTTGAAATCAATTTCTTCTGCAAGTACCTCTCCTTGATGCGCCAAGAGCACGGAGTTGGGTTGTAGTGCCTTTACTTTGGCAAGAGATTGGCGATACAAGCGTGGATAGAATACCGGAAAAGGCGCAACAAATTGCCCTTTCACTTTTACCGTCAAATCCGCCACATAGATGCGCTTACTGGGGAGATGATACAAGCTCAAATCTCTATCCGTATGACCGGGTGTGTGTATCGCTTGCCATTCGTTAAAGTGGGGCAAGCTATCACCATCGGCTAGGTAAAAGTCTGGTGATAATTGTCTTGGGTACCAAAGATTGCGTTTGGCCTTGCGCTTTCTCCCTGCAACCCAAAGTGCCAGTGCCATATCGGAGAGGTGCATCATGACCCCATCAATACCACGATACCACTGACTGGGGGCATTTGCGGCCGCAATCTTTGCGCCCGTGAGTTTTTTGAGTTTGTGCGCGCCACCGGCATGATCTGGGTGCATATGCGTGACCACAATCAGCTTGAGTGCGCTTAGTGGCTTTTGCAGTTGTTGGATGTAGTTGCAGACCAACTCAACATCGGCACGACAGCAACCATCGAGTAACAGCAGGCCCGTTTCGTGTTCAACCAGATAAATATGTTGAATATAGCCTTCTAAGACATGGATTTTCATTAGTCACACTCATTTCCCCAATCAGATCTCAACATAGCATAGGTTGAAGACATCTGACCAGTTGTGTGTGGAAGTGATAAATCGCAGACATAAAAAAACCGCAATTAAGCGGTTTTCTTATAAGTGATGGCGGAGAAGGAGGGATTCGAACCCTCGATAGGGCTACAAACCCTATACTCCCTTAGCAGGGGAGCGCCTTCAGCCACTCGGCCACCTCTCCGGCGCAATACTTTAAAAATGGCGGAGAGATAGGGATTTGAACCCTAGATACGCTATTAACGTATGCCGGTTTTCAAGACCGGTGCTTTCAACCACTCAGCCATCTCTCCATGGGCAAAGATAATACTTAGCGATTTAGGCGCTGTAAACCGTTTTTAAACTGTTTGCTTAAAAAATGTGCTAAAAGTGAGGTTTTTTTAAAATTGTGCTAGAAATTAGCGGTTTGACGAAGAGGTTTTGTACAAAAATGCTGGTTGAAGTGGTGCTTTTATGGTCTATTGAAACAAATGCTGACGAGAGCATGGCGGGTTGGGACGCCATGCTCTGTGCAGACTTACTTATACATAATCACGTCTTTTAACGCTAAGTGTTGACCACATACTGCCAACCACTTCGTCCAATTGATACGACGTTGTTTAGTTGGTTGTGTTTGGTTAAACGTGTTTTGTGATGGGCTGCAAGGTGCAGCTGAATTAAGCATGTCTGGCTCCTAATAAGCAATGATTGAAAACAAGGCTATTTTGCACGCAATCTGTTTAAATTTAAAACGATAAAAATTGATGTTTTCGGATAAAAATAACTAATGAATTAATGATTTATTCATTTTTGTTTCAATGGGTTTTTTGCATGTTTATGCATGGCTTTGATTGTCTTGGTTAGGCTGTAACCCAATTAATATGGGTGTTTGTGGTTTTTGTTTTTGATTTTTGGTTTTAGTTTTGGTTTTTTATTCATATAAGTTGAGTTTTTGTATTTAAGGGTTTTTATGCTGGTGGTAGTCAACCCTTTAGCGGGTGCTGAGGGGAAAGCGCAAATTGCATGGTTAAAGCAACAATTAACACAACAACAGTTGACGGCAACTTGGTTTAATACCACTGGAAACTTTGTCGCAGATAGGGACGCAATTGCTCAAGCTGCTACGGCGGGAGTTAGCGTGGTGGTGATTGGGGGGGATGGCACGTTGCATCTAGTCGCCAATGCCATTGCTGAGCGGGATAACACGCTTGCGTTGCTGCCTGCGGGGACTGGCAACGATTTTGCTCGGCAGTTTAATTATTCCAAAGCACAGTGGCGAGCAGCTGTATTTTCAGATCAGGTCACAACTATTGATTTGGGTAAAGTGGACGGGCGCTGGTTTGTCAATGTTGCTGGGATTGGCTTTAACGCGCATGTCATGAATAACTTAGGACAAACCAAACGTTTAGGTAAGCTGAGCTATACCTGTGCGGGACTAATGTCGCTGTTTACTGCCAAACTCATTCGCTATCACAGCAATACGTGGCCTGAGCAGGGTATGATGTTGTTACTTGCGAATGGCAAACACTTTGGGGCAGGGTTAACTCCCGCTCCTATGGCTTGCCTTGATGACGGTCAGCTGGAGCTACTGTGGTTCACGCCGCAAACGCATTGGCAGCGGGTGATATTGTTTGTCAATATGCTGCTTAAACGTCATATGGGTACAAGAAATGTGCACCACGGCCGCATTGCAGAGCTTTTTATCGAACAAGAGGGTTATGACATTGAGGCTGATGGTGAGATTGTTGGGCGCACGCCTGCGACGATAACCTGCTGCCGCCGAGCTCTGAGCATAAAAAAAGCGCCATTATAAAATGGCGCTGAAAAGTAAGAAGCTAAAGCATTGGTAAGACTTCAACTTCTAACTGGGGACCGAATGGACAACCAAGCGTAGATGCGATTTAAAGGCGTGAGTACAATCGCATTACCTAGGATGACCAAAATAAACCCAATAAAGGTGTTTTGCTGCCACTCAAAGCCTTCAAATAAGGTACTCAAGACCACGGCAACAAAAGGAAATAACACTATCAAATAACTCGCTTTCTCAGGCCCAATATTCTTGAGTAGTGAGAAATAACAACCAAAGGCAATGACGGTGCCAAACACGCTGAGATAAATCAGAGACCACCAATATGATGCCGGCGCTTGGTTGATAAACTGATGTTCACTAAAGGCGACATAGGTTGCTAACATGACAGCGCTGTAAAGCATGCCCCACGCATTTCCCGCCATAACATCAATTTGCTGATTGGAATTGCGTACGCTCACCATATTACCGAGTGACGCGACCACTGTTCCTAATAGAGCTAATGATAATCCCAAGAAGGCCTCGCTTTGCAAATCAAATGCGACCAAATCGTGCCAAAACAAGCTGACTATCCCAAGCGTGCCCAGTGATGCACCAAAGTAAATTCGCTTTGCAATAGGTTTGGCAAAAAACAACTTAGTGTTGACGATGTTAACGACCAATAATAATGAAAACGCAATTGATGCCATCGCTGACGTTAAATGTGCCTGAGCCCAATACAAGAAGAGATAGTTAGCACCAAAATTACACAGCGCTAAGAGGATGAAAAAGCCGTGATCTCGGCGAGAAAATCGCATTGGCACACGCTTATAGATGACAAACGCCCACATACAAACCGCGGCGAGGCCAAAGCGGTAAAACAGCGACACGAACTCGTTGATGCTGCCAAGTTGGTATTCAATGGCAAGCCATGTTGATCCCCAAATCAACACAGTGATGGCGTAAAGAAATAGATTTTTCATGATCGGCTCTAGATTCAAACAGCAGTGGAAGTATGTAGTTTACGCTGTTATTCTGTATAAGCTATATACAGAATTTACTAATTTATACCTATACAGATTATTGCTTATGAGTACCGTTATTCAACGCCAACATTCCGCCTTTCTCTATCAGCAGGTGATCCAAATGATCTTGTCGATGGCAGAACAAGAGTCCATTTTACCGGGCGAAAAGCTTCCCTCATTGCGTGTTATGGCGCAAAACTTAAATGTCAGTATCCCAACGGTAAAGCAGGCCTATCAAGCACTTGAAGATCAAGGAAAAGTCATTGCCAAAGAGAAATCCGGCTACTTTTTATGCCACAGAGCTTCGCACAACGACTCTCCGAAGCGTGCACGATTGCCCGCCAAACCTGTAGTGGTTAACAAGCAGGCGCTGATTGAACAAGTGTATAAGGGGATCCATCAGCCGCATGCAATCCCCTTAGGTATCGCTAACCCCATCGCCATTGCTGGTACTGAGCAGGTTCTTGCCAAAATTATGCGCCGCGCAATGAAAGAAGCAGGGAATGAACTCATTAATTATGGCCCTATGGACGGTTTAGATAGTTTAAAAAAGCAAATCGTGCGGCGTTATTTGGATATGGGCTTAGCAATAGACATGGATGAAGTGGTGATCACCAATGGCGCGCAAGAAGCATTGGCGATTGCGTTACAAGCGGTAACCAAGCCCGGAGACGTGATAGCGATTGAATCTCCCTGTTATTTTGGCATTGTTGAACTGGCTGAAAACTTAGGGTTAAAGGCCATTGAAATACCTGTTTGCCCGGATGATGGCATTTGGCTGAGCGACCTTGAACGGGCACTTGAAAAGCATGATATTCGAGCGTGTGTGTTTTCTACCAGTATTAGTAACCCGCTTGGTAGCTTTATGCCAGATACGAGACGTGCGCAGTTGGTGGCACTATTAGAGCAACGTGACGTGGTGTTGATAGAGGACGATGTGTATGGTGATTTATATTTTACCGAGCAGCGCGGCATACCGGCACAAGCATTTAGCCAAAAAGGCTTAGTGATCACATGTGCGTCATTTTCAAAAACCGCAGCGCCCAGCTATCGAGTGGGTTGGATGGTCGCCAGTCAATTTAGTGCAAAAGCAAAGCGCATAAAACGTGCGTTGAGTTGTTCGTCATCTTTAATGAATCAATGGGCTCTGGCGGACTTTCTCAGCTCCGGAGGCTACGAGCGCCATTTAAAGTTGGTCCGTAAACGGTTAATTGAGAATCGAGATCGTATGATCCAAGCGGTGAATGTTGCATTTGGTAGTGAGGTAAGAGTCAGTCGCCCGCAAGGCGGTTGTGTGCTGTGGCTAGACTTAGGTAAGCACGTTGATGGTGCCTTGTTGTTCCAAAAAGCCTTGGAGTGCGGGATCAGTATTACGCCTGGTACGTTATTTAGTGCCAGCAAAAAGTATCAAAATTGTATACGTATCAGTTATGGTTTGCCGTGGGATGCGTCGGTAGAGCAAGCGATTAAAACGCTGGGGGAGTTGGCTGATGCACAAAGGAAAGGGTTGGCATAACGTATCCTGAATTAAAAGTAAGTTATGCCAACGTCAGATTATTTAAATTTAAACAGTTGGTACTCTGACATTGCGGGAATAGACTTTGCGACAATGGCTTCGTTTTTCGCTATTTGTTCAAAGTCGCCACACAGTGCGTCTGCTTTTTTCTCAATAGATTCTGCCTGTTGTTCAACTTTGGTTTCGATTTGTGTTGCGAAGTTTTCCATACGCTGTTCAAAGCTGCTCATATCACCGTTTGCATCTGACATTTCGTTGCCAATCGCAACCAGTAAGCTACCTATCGATTGCATCATGGCACCTTGTACTGCAGTCTCGATTTTTTCTTCAAACTGATTATCGAAATTTTGGCCAAACTCATCAAAGGTTTGCTTGCCCATCACAAACGCACCTTGCTGATAAAACGTATTTTGCACTTCTGTTTCGAGGTCATCGATCACAGCATGGATGCTATCTAAACTGGTTAAATTAAAGGTTTGCGCCACTTCATTAAGGGCAACGCCCGCTAGTTTTATGCCTTCAAAAGCAATATCAGCCACTTGTGGTAGGCGGCCTCTTAGTTCATCACCGTATTGCGTGAGCATCGTTTTTTGCTGTGTATTAAGTGCGATGCGCTCGCCATTGAGTGTCAGTTCGCCAAGGTTGTTGATCTCAGCTGTTTTGTTTTTGGCTGTTGTGATCACCAAGTTATCAGGCGTGATCCTAACGTCATTTTGAAATTCTACTTCACAATTGTCACCGCTAAACGTGATGTTATTTTTTTCGTGTGCAGCGACAGTGGTTGTCATCATTGTTGCTGCTGTTAGTAGTAAAATTTTATTCATGGTCGATCCTTATTGGCTCAGTTGCATGATTATTGTTACAAGAACAATGCCAAATATAAACTCAAATAAAATCAATATATTGTATTTTATTGTTGAAAGTTAATGTGCTCTAAAAGTGATGAAATTGACTAAAATATAGTTGTTTTTGTCAAAATGAATTAAGCAATAAAAAATTTTTATTGTAAGGATAAGAAACTCTCACTTTTCAGAATGACAATTTAGCGCTAAATAGTGATCTTGAGAGACGGCTCTCATTTTATTAATGACTATTTTATTTTGGAGTTAGTTGTGGGTAAGACATTCTCTTACGATGCGCTTGATGATGATTTTGCAGACGATGAATTTGAAAAGTTGGGTCGTAACCAACATGATAAGCAAAAGCGTAAAGTCAAAAGAAAGCTAGACGACTACTTAGAGCAAAAACGCCTACGTAGAAATCTAGGCGATGATGATTTCGACTATATTGATGATTGATCACTAGACGTCATCTACGAGTCTAGCACTGACAGTAATTCAATTTGGCTGTGTGATTAAGCAGGGCTGTGGGTTACTCAGTGCGATGTCTGAGTCACTGTGTCGTTGGTGATAACCAAGCGAGTGACGAGATATTCAGATAGTAAGCAGCCGCAAATATGCGGCTGTTTTGTTTTTATGCGATTGGTATTAATCTTTAAAAGATTTATGGCAGTCTTTACAGCCTTTTGCCCAATCTTTAAATGCAGAAGCAATCAGCTTTTTGTCGCCAGAGTCAGCTGCAACAGCCAGTGCTTGAGCATACTCGGCAAATTGCTTGGCTTTACCATCGAACTCAGCTCTGTTTGACCAAACGGCTGGTAGGGCATCAGTATTGCCTTTGTCAGAACCGTCGATAAATGCTTCCCAAGGCATTTGCGATAATTGCGCAGCATTGTGAGCACGTTGCTTAAATACTTCAGCATCAAATGGTACTTTGCCTTTTAGCATGTCGCCCATATTGCCAATCTGGAAACGGATCAATTGGAAAGACGCTTGGCGGTATTCAATTGCATCTTCAGCCGATTCAAACATGGTGTTAGCTTGCGCTGTTGCTGCAAGACAGCTAAATAGTGTGACGGTAAGTAGTTTCTTCATAGTAAACCCCTAATATTTTTCCCTATTTTCAATGTAAATTACAAATATAATCAAACAATTGCGATAAGTGCCCTGTGACGGAGGCAACTAGTTTTAAATAATCAACTCTCGATGTCTTTGAATATCATGCCCCTGCGCATACTGCGGGTGGCTAAAAAGATTTCTCCCAGCAAAGAGACAAACGCGCCAATAAGCAGCACCATAGCGGCGATAAAACAAGACGATAACGTAATGCCCAATGGCATACTGTACAAGTGTGACATGAACAGCAGCATAACCACTGCACAGACAAGCAACGCACTGAGTACACTCATGCTAAATGCAACGTGAATAAAACGAGACCGTTTTAATAGTGCGCGCATTTCACGGCTAAAGTGCATTTTTAGCTCTTCATCTTGCGTGGTATTGATCTTGCGATCAAGTAAACGCGCCCTATCCGTGATCCGTGCTAAGCGGTTTGATAGTACCCCTAAGGTCGCAGCAATACCCGTAATTAAAAATACAGGGGCAACGGCGGTTTGGATAACTTTGGCCATCGTGAGAATGCTGACGACTTCTGGATTCATATAGTTACCTCGTTAATTCCAGTTTAGTTTTGATAAGGTGTTGGGTTGCTCACCGATGAGGGTTTGCATCACTTGGTTGCGTTCATCAAGCAAGATGACTCTAGGAATGCCTTTATTGGCATACGTGTTGTAAATATCTCGATTGGGATCGGCAACAAAATGGATGGGCAATTGCATGGTTTCGTTGAACTGCTCAAGTGTAGTGTTAGTTTCTTCTCGGCCAATGGCAACGATGGTTAACTCGGCTTGGGTGAGTAATTCAGATTGTTTTAGTTCACTCAATAAACGTTGCGAATCAGAGCACCACGTCGCGAATAAAATCACCAGCTTTTTGTGATTAGCATCGAACCTAACAGCTTGGTTTTTGATATCCGTAAATTGCAAATGTTTGAAGGTGTCGCCGGTGTAGATATAGGTCTGATAGCCATCGTCTGCTTGTGGTAGCGCTTCGTTAGAGGCCTTGCAGCCGCTTAATCCGGTGGCGAGTACGGTGCTAAGTAGTAACATTTTTATTGTTGTTTTCATGCCTATCCCTTGATTCCATGTCAGTGTTTTTGAAGTCTTGCGCACATTTCAGTATATTGCCCCACTTAGATGATTTCTTAAAGTCCAATTTCTTATAGCCGTTGATATGATTTACCTTTCTTTATTTGGGCTTGCTTTTATTGCCGCAACCTTATTACCTGCGTCGTCGGAACTGGCGCTGAGTGGGCTCGTTGTGAAACAACAAGGCGAATTAGTTTGGTTATGGCTGACTGCGACAACGGGTAATTTACTTGGTAGCTGTGTCAACTATTATCTTGGCTGGTTTATCGCTAAGTGGCGGGATAAGCGCTGGTTTCCGGTTTCTCAACAGCAATATGATAAGGCTTGTGGACTATTTAATCGTTACGGCAAGTTTTCATTGCTATTTGCTTGGCTACCCATAGTCGGAGATCCTTTGACCGTGGTAGCGGGATCTCTACGGACCTCTTTTGGGTGGTTTTTTGTGTTAGTCGCGCTCGGTAAAGGCGCTCGTTATGCACTGGTGATTTACCTTGCCTTACAGGTGATTTCTTAACACCAGAAGGCAAGGAAATGAATATCAGAGTCTTATCTCTTAGTTTAGCTTCTGTACCAATCGAGCGTCAGTGACACTGAGTCAGCAAACCGTAAAGCGTGCGGTTTATCTACGGTGACTTTTGCATACGTCACGTCTTGATGTTGATGACATTCAGCAAGTATGTCAGCCACTAATTTCTCAAGTAACAAAAAATGCCCTTCTTCTACCAGTGTGATGACAGCTTTGGTCACTGTTTTGTAGTTGAGCGCGTGAGCCACGTTATCATGATCTAAACATGCCGTATCCGCTGGGTAGTGAATTTCAATATTGATCACGACATCTTGCTTTTTTTCCCGCTCCTCGGGATTAAAACCAATAAAGGTACGTAGCCTTAAATTCGTCACCTTAATAATGGCATTCGACATAGCGTGCTTATCCTTTCACTAACTGTAAAAATTCGTTGCGGGTTTTGGGGTCGCTTCTGAAGTTACCAAGCATGACAGACGTGCGCATACTAGAGTTTTGTTTTTCAACCCCACGCATCATCATACACATATGTTTGGCTTCAACGATCACGCCAACGCCTTTTGCGCCGGTGACTTCCTCAACGGCCTTGGCGATTTGATGAGTTAGCTGCTCTTGGATTTGAAAACGTCGGGCAAACATATCAACAATGCGGGCAAATTTAGACAAGCCAAGCACTTTACCATTAGGTATATAAGCGATGTGACAACGACCAACGAAAGGTAGAAGGTGATGCTCACACATAGAGTACAACTCTATATCTTGAACCAGCACCATATCATCGGCATCCGAGCTGAATACCGCGTTGTTGGTGATTTCATCCAGTGTTTGACGGTAGCCCTGAGTCAGATATTCCATCGCTTTCGCTGCGCGCTTTGGCGTATCTAATAATCCTTCGCGGTCTGCATCTTCACCCACGGCTTCAATAATCGTTTTATAACTCTGTTGTAATTTGTCTTGCATAATGCGTTACCTCAAATGGCGGCCACCGTCGATTTGTACCGTGCGTCCTGTCATATAGTTGCTAGAGAGTATCATGTCGACACTATTGATAACTTCTTTGCTACCAGGCTCAATTCCCATAATAGACTTTTTCAAGGTTTTTGCCTTGTACTCGTCACTATCGTCTTGATTAAAGATGATAAGAGAAGGTGCAATGCTATTCACTTTGATGTTAGGTGCAAACTTAGCGGCAAATGACCGTGTTAAGTTATCTAATGCAGCTTTACTTGCGGCATAGGCAATGTGTTTTGGACTGCCTTTTTCTACTACATAGTCAGTAATATGGATCACATCGCTGACGTTATTGCTAGCTGTCAATAAGTCGCTCAAGACATGATTGATCAAATAAGGGACTTTAGCGTGGATCCGCATCATATTGTCGAATAATGCTGAAAAGTCAGGGTTGTTGGCTTCACAATCCCAGCTCGATGCATTGTGGATGATGGCACTGAGTGCGTCGGTATGGGCACGAATTTGGTTGTTGAGTTGCGTGATTGCTTCTGGCTCGTCAAAATCAGCCTTGATACAAATAGCACCTTGCGATTCGAGTTCATTGATAACTTGGTGTTTGGTGCGATACGTCAATATGACGGCTTGCTGTTTAGCGAGAAAGTGTTTCACCAAAGCAAGTCCAATGCGCTGTGCGCCACCAGTAATTAAAATAGGTGCGGCTGCTGGGCTCATAAGTTCATCACCTTGTGAATTGAGAGATTAGGGGGCAGGGTGAATAATTAATTATCTCCTGCCAACAATATTATTGTTCGTCGTATACCGTAGGAATTGGCTGACGCTTGTGTTGGGTGCGCTGATAGATGGTAATAAGTTTGTCGTTCACTTCACTGCTAACAGGCTTACCCTCAAGGAAGTCATCAATATTGTCATAGCTTAGTCCCAGCGCCTCTTCATCGGAAAGGCCTGGACGGTCGCATTCAAGATCGGCTGTAGGTACTTTATGTACTAGTCCGGCAGGTGCCCCGAGAAAAGCCGCTAGTGCGCGAACTTGGCGTTTTGATAAGCCAAACAAGGGCGCTAAGTCGCAGGCGCCGTCACCAAACTTGGTATAAAAGCCCGTGATGTTTTCCGCGCTGTGATCGGTACCGACTACTAAACCGCGAGTCAGGCCTGCTATTTCGTACTGCGCTACCATGCGCTGGCGTGCTTTTACGTTTCCTTTAATAAAATCCACGCTGGCTTGTGAAGGTAGTGGCACGCTTCCACCCGCCATGGCAGCAAGTGCTTGCTCGTGCATGGCATCGGCCGCAGGCTTGATGTTGACTGTTAAGCGCTGACTAGGTTGGATAAACTCGAGTGCAAGTTGTGCTTCCTCTTCATCAGCTTGAACGCCATATGGCAAGCGCATGGCAATAAATTTATAAGCCCCAGTACCATGTTCAGCATTGAGTTCATTGATAGCTAGCTGGCATAGGCGTCCACAGGTTGACGAATCAACTCCTCCGCTTATGCCAAGCACAAGGGTGAAGCAGCCAGAGGCTTGTAATCGTGCTTTTAAAAATGAGACACGTCGTTTGACTTCAAATTCTGGGTCAATAATTGGCTGAACTTTCATTTCAGCCATGATTGCTTCACGCATACTGGTTCCTCAATACTATCGGGGCGATAAACTTCTATTATGTTGGTGCTGACGCGCTTTTTAAAGCCCTAAATGTGCTTTGATGGTAGCGAGCTCTTGCTTTAATTGCTCAATCTCGGCAATTAAGCTTTCGATTTCGCTGTCATTTTGGGTGCAGGTTATGGGTTCTGCTGGCGCTGTTGGTTCAACGACTTGGTCACCAAACAAGTGTTGATAACGACTTTCTCGTTTTCCAGGTTCTCTGGCAAGCTTAACTACATAATCATGTTCTTGCATTGCACTTAATGTCGATTCAACATCCTGTACGGAGCTGAACTCTGCGAGGCGGCTGCTACGGGTACGCAGTTCACCTGGCGTTTGTGGTCCACGCAGTAACAACAAACAGATAATCGCTTTTTGTTTCGCGTTGACTTTAAGGTGGCCAAAATCACTGTTACAAAAGCGCTGGCTGTACTTGTCGACGCGACCAGAGAGTGCTTCGTCGCAGGTAATTAAGCGTTTTTCTTGTAGGCGAGTCAGTGTGTCTAACACATCATTTTGAGAGAGTTCCATCACCGGCTCGCGATTCGACTTTTGATTACACGCATTGGTGAGGCCGTTGAGTGACATGGGGTATTGTTCTGGGGTGGTGACTTGCTTTTCGATTAAGCTACCCAGTACGCGTTGCTCTTGAGTATCTAATTGCATCACTTTCCTTATTTTTGTTGTTGCTGATGAGATGTATAACATCATCTTGATAGTAGCAATATAATACCAATATTTACTGTAGCAAAGTGTGCGAGCTAACTTTGTTGGGCCGTAGACGAAGGTGCTTGCATTGTTTGCTGCGGTTTTATTTGCAGAAGTTTGGCTTTTAGCTCATCAAAGTCAATGGGTTTGGTGAGGTAATCATCCATTCCAGCATCAAGGCATTTTTCTCTATCACCTTGCATCGCGTTGGCGGTGAGTGCAACGATCACGCTATGCTGATGGATTTTTCCGGCAACACCTTGGCGGATCTGCTGTGCTGCCTGATAACCGTCCATTACTGGCATTTGACAATCCATTAGAATTACATCGTAAGGTTTGTTAGTTGATTGTAAGTGTGTAAGTGCTAACTCGCCATTTTCTTGGCAGACTACTTTTGCACCTAAACGCTCTAACATCGTCATCGCAACGGTTTGGTTTATCCGATTATCTTCCACCAATAAGATTGAGCATGCTAACAGAGGATCAGCACTGACCTGTGAGTTGGTTTTGACTGATTTCGGCTTGTCTGGGTCTTGATAATCAGAGTTGAACACCTGAAGTGCTGCATATGGCGTGATGGGATAGTACACCCGCTCGCAAGAGGAAAATAGCGAGAGCGTTTCGCTACTTTGTTCTTCAACGGCAAGCACATGAACGATCTGTTGTTGTGTTAGCTGCGTTTTGAGGGCTTGTTGCTTTTTCCGCGGGGCGGCATTGAGTAATTTGGCATCCAAAATAACAGCAAGATGTGAGGACGGTTGTTGCAGTTGTGTCATGAGCATATCAAGTTGCTGCACGTGTAAGCACGTGATATGCCAAGGCTTCAGTAGTTTACCGTAGTCTTCATTGATTTCGCTTAATATATATAACGTTGAGTTATCAGACTTTTCATGTACGGTAATGGGTTTAGCTGCTGTTAGTAGTACATTACAGGAAAACGTGCTGCCAACGTGTTCTTTACTAAATGCTTGTAGGTCACCACCGAGCAACTGAGACAATTGCTTTGCAATGGTGAGACCAAGCCCAGTACCACCATATTGTCGAGTGGTTGATAAATCTGCTTGGGTAAATGAATCAAAAACTTTATTGAGCTTTTCTTTTGAAATACCAATACCGGTATCTTCTACACTGCACCATAACCGAGTTTGATCGCCCGTTTGTTCGGTATGGCAGCTTAATGTCACTGAACCATCATGGGTGAACTTAATCGCATTGCTTAGCAAATTATTAAGGATTTGTTTGAGGCGATTTGGATCCGTTTGCGCGGTATGGACTTTCATGCCCGATAAATCGATATGTAGCCGATTATTGTTGGCATCAGCTGCGCGCACAAAACCAGACAGCATATTACTTAACATCTCGATAAGGTCGAACTCAACAAATTCGATCGTTAGCTTACCAGCCTCTATTTTGGAAAAGTCGAGAATGTCATTAATGATGGTAAGCAAGGACTTCGCTGAACTATGTGCCAAAGAGAGCTGGTGGTGTTGGGTCGAAGTGAGTTGTGAGTGCATTACAAGCTCAACCATGCCCATTACGCCATTGAGTGGAGTGCGTATTTCATGACTCATACTGGCTAAAAACTCTGCTTTCATTTTAGCGGATTGTTCTGCTAAGTCTTTATCAATGATGGCTTGATTTTTTGCCTTTTGATGGGCTTTATTGATAAAAAGGCTTCCTAACATGGCGGCGATAGATTTCATTAAACGGAGATCGCTTTGACCCCAAACTGGACTTACAACATCGTACTCTGCACAAAGAACGCCTAAGGGTTGGTTTTTATGACTGATAGGGCAGCAAAGCATCGCCTTAATTTCAAAAGGCTCAAGGTACGTTGTGGTGAGGGCCATTGTTGCAGGGTGGTTTTCAGCTTGTTCCGCCGCAATTATTTGGCCACTCTCAATTTCACTAAAGAATGCCGGCGCTATTGCTTTTCGCCAAGGAGGAAAGTGCTCTAAGTTATCCATCGCTGCATTTGAAAAACACACTGGGATCAGCTGGTTTTTATCCTCATTAAATTGCCAAATACTCACTTTATTCACCTCCACTCCTTTTCTACAGGTATCTGCACAGAGTGTGAGTGCTTTGTTGAGATGGTTATTTAAGATGGCTTCGTGAGAGCTCAAATGGGCAAGGAGCTCATTATTTTTGGCGAATTTATCATGTTCCATTTCCATGATTTTGCGTTTATGGATGTTTTGAATGGAACCAAAAATGTGGCTAGTGCGTTTGCCACTGCGAATAGAGCGTGCTTTCACGAGCACCCATAAGTCATCCAGATTTTGAGTTTGGATAATAAATTCTTCTTCGAACTCATGGCCTGTTTTTATAAGTTCATCCACACAATCTTGCAAACGCTTTCTGTGCAAACCTGCTTTGAAAAACTCTGTTGTATTCATCCAAGTGGGCTGAAATTGTCTTGGCACACAGAAAATACTACGAGTGACGTCCGACCAAATAATATCGCGTGTTTTGACGTTAATTTCCCATGCACCAACTTCTGCGAGTATGCCCATATTGGTCAGTGATAAAGCATTGCGTTGCAGTTGCGATAGCAGTCGAGTGATGAAGATAAATGCGGCAATAAAGATGATAATCAACGCGATGATAGCTAAGCGAAAAGGCCACACTGCAGTTGCCGCTGGTTGCCAACCAATGCGAGGCACAGCGTAGAGTTCCCATTCACCTGAGGGCACGTTGACACTAAATGCGATGGGGGCAAGCGAATGAATATTACTATTGCCATAAAAGTAATCTCCGTCTTGGCCTTTACCATCAACGCCTTGAATCGCGATCAGATATTGACTTTCTAATGCGGTAAAGTCTGCTTGTTGATACAGACTATCCATATCGAGCACGACAGAGAGTAAACCCCAGAAATGAGTTTTGTCTGTGTAAACGGGAACTCTTGCGATTAAACCTGTGCCTCCTTGCAGCAACTCCAGTGGACCTGCCATCACGATTTCGCGACTTTCTTTGGCGAGTAATGCGCCGTATTTTTGCGTCGGATGGGTTTGGTAGTCCAAGCCTATGGCTTTTTCATTGCCCTTCAATGGGTAAATATAGTCGAGCCGCATATCTGGAGCTGCTCCGATATTACGAAGGATTTGGCTACTATCGAATAGGGGTTTTGCGAGCTGTTCGAAGCGAGCTTGAGAGAGCTCGGATTGACCAGAAAGGGCAATGCCTAGCCCTCTGACAAGTTGTACATTTTTTGCCAGAATACCTTCTATTTTAGTGCGGTAGACATTCACTTCCTCGGTCGAGCGGCTTTTTTCTATCGCGATTAAGCGGCGATAGTTTACTTGATCAACATACCATGCCACTGCGATGATCACGACTAGCAAAAGCCAGAAGCTATATTTCACAAAGCGAAATTTAAGTGGTGATGTCGATAGTTCAGAGATCATGGTGCTTCTGTGTTGAAGACGATGATTTAACTATAGTTCAGTCCTCGCAAAGCGAAATCTAATTAACCAAAATAAAATGCTTTAACTTGATTGTCTTATAACTGTGACAAAGTCGAGAATATTGGTTTATTAGCCAATGACATGCTATATCTTCTAGGCATAAATTAGCGCTAGATACATTGTTAAGGGATGGTCATGCTTACTTGGATTAAACGAATTGTTGTCGCTCTGCTGTTACTGGTATTGCTTGGTACTGCAAGTATATATGGCTTACTTGCGCTAAGTTTGCCCGCACTGGATGGTAAAGGTAGTACATCGGAGATCGATAATACAGTAACGGTAGCACGCGATGCCATGGGGCAAGCTGTGGTGTCGGCTGACACCCGAGCAGATGCGTCGTATGGATTGGGTTTTGCACATGGTCAGGACCGTTTTTTTCAAATGGATCTGCTGCGTCGCAATGCCGCAGGTGAATTGAGTGAGTTATTTGGCTCGGCGGCCATTGGCCTTGATGAAAGCATGCGTTTCCATCAATTCAGAAAACGGGCAAAGCTTATCCTGATGTCCTTACCTGAAGCGCATAGACAAATCCTTGAGCGTTATACACAAGGGGTGAACGATGGGCGAGTACAATCAGGCTTCACCAGTTTTGAATACCTGCTTCTAGGTGCAACTCCTGCACCATGGCAGCCAGAAGACAGCTTACTCACTATTTTTAGCATGTATCTAGACTTGCAAGCAGGTACTTATGAGCGCGATGAAACCCTAATTGCGCTTAAGCAGCAATATGGTCAAGATATGCTCGATTTTATCTTGCAGCCTAGTCAATATCAGGCTGCTTTGGATAACAGTGTACTTACGGCATCGCCAGTTACTATTCCTGCATTACAGCAACAAATCGTGCAAGCTCAGCCATCACATATTGCTGATGTGCCGCTTTACGGCAGTAATAATTGGGCCGTAACTGGTGCGCTTACAAAGACAGGATCGGCAATGTTATCCGACGATATGCACCTTGGCTTAAATGTGCCGTCGATTTGGTATCGTGCCCAGCTTAATTATCAGGATCAGGGCCATGCAATTCAGGTAACTGGGGTGTCGTTACCAGGCGCTCCAGCCATTGTGGTTGGAAGCAATAATCGCATAGCGTGGGGATTCACCAATGGTTATTTAGATACAGCCGATTGGATTGAGCTTGACGCAGACACCAAGACGCAGTTCATTGCTGAAGAAATTAAATTGCCTGATGGCAAAAGTCATACCTATCAATTAGAAATGAGTACATTTGGTCCCGTTAAACAACTTGGAGATAAGAAGCTAGCGCTGAGTTGGGTTGCTCATCAACCCTATGCCGTAAACCTAGAGCTTGTGCAACTTGAGTGCTTAACCGAAGTTCAACAAGCAACAGAGCATGCCAAAAAGGTAGGGATCCCTGTACAAAATTTGATGGTGGTAGACAGTAAAGGAGCAGCTGCTTGGACGCCGATGGGGGCTATTCCTGCACGTAAAATGACTCATAACACGGCGTTGAATACAGAGCAATATGAGCAAGCGTGGCAGAACAACGAACAAGTTCGCCCGGTTGTGCAAAACCCTGAAAACGGTAAATTGTGGACGGCTAACTCTCGCGTGGTTTCAGTTGCAGATAATCAAAGGTTTGGTGATGGCGGCTATGCGTTAGGTGCACGTGCCGTGCAGATCCGCGATGGACTTTTAGCTCAGCAGCAGTTTACGGAAGCGGATTTCTATCAGCTGCAATTGGACAATCGCGCTAAGTTTTTAGCGCCGTGGCACGAGCACTTAGTATCCCTATTGCAAAACCAACATTCCGCATCTTTTGAAAATGATATTTCGCTCCTTAATGACTGGCAGGGCTGTGCGTGTGCCGGTTCAGTCGGTTACACCTTAGTGAAAGCCTACCGCAATGCACTGATCGACACTCTTTTCGCACCCTTGGAGCAGCACTTAAACACGCAAAAATTGTCGCTGAAGCCGGTTAAGCGTTATCTTGAACCCGGACTCTGGCAGCTCTTAACCGAGCAGCCAAATAGCTGGTTGGGCGAGCATGGCTCTTGGGTTGAGTTAGAGTTGGCTGCTTACAAGCTTGCCAAGCAGAAACTTAGCGAAAGATATGGCAGTAATATGGCTGCTTGGCGCTGGGGGGATGTCAATGCACTTAAGGTGCAGCATCCTTTTTCAAAACAAATGCCAATGCTGAGTGGTTTGTTAGATATGCCAACCGCACAAGCTTTTGGTGATACCTTTATGCCTGCGGTGCAGGGTAAATCTTTCGGCGCATCGCAGCGCTTTATCGCACAACCGGGTCATTTACAAAATGCAATTTTAACGGTTGCTGGTGGCCAAAGTGGACATCCGTTATCGCCGTTTTATCGGTCTGGATTTGCTGATTATGCCGAAGGGGAGAATACCCCCTTGCTACCTGGTGAATTAACTCACCAGATAGTCATTTCACCTAAGTAATGCTTTGCACTGGACGTATCGGAAGGGTTAACTTACACCCTCCGATACACGCAAAATCGGTGCCGCGGTAACACGGTTCCGACCTGAATGTTTGCTGTCGTAAAGTGCGGCATCCGCGTGTTGAATGACGACCTCAAAAGTTTGGCTAGGATCCCAATTTGCAACGCCAAAACTCATAGTGACTTTAAGAATGTCGTTTTCAAAACTGGTGGTCTCTACGGCTCGTCGTAATTTTTCCATGCGCTGTATTGCTTCTCCACTTGAACAAGGCGCCAGCACGATTAAAAACTCTTCACCACCCCAACGAACTGCAATGTCTGCAGGGTGAATATGTGCTTTGATTGTTTCGGCCACACTTTTTAAAATTTGATCTCCTTTGTCATGGCCAAAGGTGTCATTGATTTTTTTAAAGTGGTCGATATCCGCCATTACCAAACATAAAGGAGAGTGAGTAGAGATACAGTTTTCTTTAGCATGGGTGATTAACTCGCGCGCATAGCGACGGTTGAACATTTGTGTGAGCGGGTCGTGTGCAGCGAGCTCTTCTAATTTGTCTCTTTGTTGCACCGTCATTTTACGTATGTGGCTGATCGTGTAGATCATCGGAATACCACATATGAGCACATTGGCAAAATGCACATAGGGAATTAACTGTTGATAGCGATATTGATAGGCAATATCACCAAACAATAATTCTAAGACTGCGAATAGCGTGATTAACACAACGGAATAAATTACGGCATTACGTAATCTGAGTTGGTAATCTAGCAGCATGAGGCAAGACACTGTCCAGAGATAGTACTGAAATCCAAGTGACATGCCGAGATAGGCACACACCAGCGTCGCATGGATGGCGACTTCAAGGCAGAAAACCCGCAGTGCAATAGAGGGTTTACTCGCATCAATGAGTTTAATGCCAGCGTACCACATCAGTACACTACCCACGTTTACCAAAGCAAGCATGTTCACCTCTAAATGCCAAAAGACAACAATGAGGCCGGCGTGTAGCCACATGCAATACGCGGCCACGCGTCGTAATAATGCAAATTTTAATGCTTCTACTTGGTCTGGTTTGCTATAAGGGTGGTATTTAGTCAAACGTAAGCTCTTGTGGTATTCACAATAAAATAAGTATAGAAGCTCTATTGTGATTTGCCGTCTATTTGACCTAAGCTCTGGTTATTCGCTCAGCATCCAGCAAGGTTCGCTGTAGTAGAGTGAGAGATAGGTAGATAATAAAAGCTTTGGAGTTGATATGTCTGTAGAAAAAGCGCGGATCACGCTATGTAACCTAGAAAAGTCTGACTACGATCAGGTTAAATCTTTAATGGATGAAGCCTACCCTGATCTCGGTGGTGCGTGGCCTAGTCATACGATATTTAGGTTGATTGACCAGTTTCCTGAGGGACAGATCGGTGTTAAAGACGGTGAGCGTCTCGTCGGTATCGCGCTGAGTGTTCAAGTTGACTATCAAACCTTTTCTAACCCGCATACCTATGAAGACATTGTCGACGCGCATAGCCGAATTTTTAGTGATAGTAATGCAGATGCGCTGTACGGGCTGGACGTAGTGATAGCCAAAAGCCATCGTGGTCTACGTCTTGGTCGACGACTGTATGATGCCCGTAAAGAGCTTTGTCGTCAGTACAACTTACGTGCGATTTTAGCAGGTGGTCGTATCCCGCTTTATAAGCAATTCCGTGGCAGTATGTCGCCAATGGAATATATAAACAAAGTCGATCATAAAGAATTACACGACCCCATTCTAAGCTTCCAACTTGCCAACGACTTCCAAGTAAAGCGACTGCTTAAACAATATCTGCCGGAAGATCAGGACTCCGAAGGCTATGCGACCCTACTTGAGTGGAATAACATTCTCTTCGAGCCTACCGATACCGTGATCGAAAGCAAGAAAACCATCGTCAGAGTGGGGGCCGTGCAGTGGCAGATGCGCCGGGTGGAATCGGTAGAGGAGTTAATGAAGCAGGTTGAGTATTTCGTGGACACGGTCTCGGATTACCAAAGTGACTTTATCCTGTTCCCTGAATTCTTCAACGCGCCACTAATGGGGCTCGGAAGCTATAGAAATCAGACCGAAGCTATTCGTGCATTGGCGACGTATACCGAGCAGTTTAGAGCCGCTATGTCGCAAATGGCGATCGAGTACAATGCCAATATTATCACGGGCTCTATGCCGCTACTTGAGGGCGACAAGCTCTATAACGTCAGTTACTTATGTCACCGCTCTGGCAAAGTGGATGAACAACGTAAAATTCATATCACCCCTCACGAAGACTACGATTGGGTTATCAAAGGCGGTGATAAAATAGAGGTGTTCGATACGGACGCAGGCCGAGTAGGGATCCAAGTATGCTACGACGTGGAGTTTCCAGAGTTATCGCGGATCATGGCTGAAAAAGGGCTGGATATTTTGTTTGTACCATTTTGGACTGATACGAAAAACAGCTACTTAAGGGTAAGGCACTGTGCACAGGCCCGTGCGGTTGAAAACGAATGCTACGTCGTTATTGCAGGCAGTGTTGGCAACTTACCTCAGGTAGAAAGCCTAGATGTACAGTACGCGCAGTCAGCGGTGTTGACGCCATCGGACTTTGCTTTTCCTCATGATGCCGCGCTCAACGAAGCAACACCAAATACGGAAATGCTGTTATTTAGTGACTTAGACTTAGATAAACTCAAAATATTGCATAGTGAAGGGACGGTGCGTAATTTACGAGACCGAAGAAAAGACCTGTATTCCGTGGAGTTGAAACAAAAATAGTATGGCGTGGGTTTATTTAATTATGGCTGGCCTGTTTGAAATAGGTTGGCCCGTTGGTCTGAAAATGGCGCAACAAGCCGATACTCGTTGGTTAGGCATAGTGATAGCCGTTGGTTTTATGGCCTTGAGCGGCTGGATGCTATGGCTGGCGCAAAAGCAAATTCCATTGGGTACCTCGTATGCCGTGTGGACGGGTATTGGCGCGGCAGGCACATTCTTAGTGGGTATCTTCTTTTACGGTGACCCAAGTAGTTTTATGCGCTACTTGGGCGTATTATTTATCATCAGTGGGGTTGTGGTACTTAAGTTAGCATAACCAAAATCGCCGCGATGGCGATGAGTAAGAGTCCCATTGAGTCGCGCTTCTTCACCGGCGCTTTGAGCCATAAGAATGAGATAAGCAAAGTAAAAAACACTTCGATTTGGCCGAGTGTTTTCACGTAAGCTACATGCTCAAGGCTCATTGCGCTAAACCAACCTATAGAACCGATACAGCTGCTGACACTAATTGCTACTGTCAGTTTGCGACGTTGCCAAAGTACCCGACAAGAGTGTGGTTCTCGTATCGTCATATACATACTCAGCATCACAGTTTGGCAAACCAGCACCAACAGTAGCACCCATGCTGCACTGTGAGGAAAAGGTAGGCCCGATGCGATACTGGCTTCACGCACCCAAAGAGAAGTAAGCGCGAAGCTTGTTCCACAGGCAAGTCCCACTAGTGCAGTTTTACCATTGAAAGCACGTAGGCTAAAACCGCTCAATAACAACACCGCGATGGCGCCGATAAAGACACCAAACCAACCGAGTAAAGTTAAGCTTGAGCCAAAAAAGAGTACGCCCAAAATCGCCGCCACGAGTGCCTCGCTCTTCGCAAGTCCAGCGCCTATGGCGTAATTGTTTTGCTTAAACAGCACCACCATTAACCCCGTCGCGATGATCTGCATGATACTGGCACCCAGCACAAAGGCTAAAAAGTCATCGTTAATGGCGAGCGGCTCTGCGGGAGCAATCTGGTAAAGGCTCCAAAGATATAACCCCGCAAGTGGGCTGGCTAAAATAAATCTTGCGAGGGTGACGCTGGCTGTGGAGGCGCTTTCACTCAATTTGCTTTGAAAAGCATTTCGCCAAGCCTGAGAAAAAGCAGCTAGTAAGGTGAACAAAATCCACATGAGAGGTGACTCTACAATGCTCGAATGTGTATCAGCATACCGGATAGGAGCGAGTCTGAATAAATGAATTATCGTGATAGTGAAAATAATTCAATGTGTATTCAAGGTGCTACAGAAGCACTCTTGTGGTTGGCGTACTGCGACAATTTGCCACATGTTCAATTTTCAGTATCACGATATGATTGACGTCGATGCTACAAGATTGGGCCATAGGCTAGGGTATTACGTATTCACTTATGGCTTTTCTTTTTAACGCTATTCTGCTCTACTGAGTTGAATAATCAAAAGGTTGAAGGAGTATCTTGTGGGTATACTAATTATCTGTGCAATTCTTGCCATCTTACTACCTTATTTTGCCAAAATTCCTGTGGCAGTGGCGATGAACAAAGAAGGGGGCTATGACAACAAGCACCCGCGTGAACAGCAAAAGAAACTGACTGGGCTGGGGGCAAGAGCGCTGGCCGCGCATCAAAACTGTTTTGAGTCATTATCCGTGTTTGCTGTCGCCTTAGCCGTTGCGTTTGGCACCCAAACCTACACTTCTCTAGTCGAATGGCTAGCCATAGGCCATATTGTCGCTCGAGCATTATATTGTGTGCTGTATTGGGCGAATATTGACGTGCTGCGCTCCATCGTATGGGCGCTAGGGCTCGGCTGTGCTATCGCCATTATTGTGGTGTGTGGTGTATAGTCGTCCTTTGCGTGACTCTACACTTAGGTCAACTGAATTAACTCTGCTGAAATCTCTTTCACTTCAGCAGAGTTAACCTCCAACTGTGCCAATGCTAAGTTTGCGATACGCACTCGGTATAAGTCGATAACCCGATAACCACAGTAATGTGCCATTCTTCTTATTTGGCGATTGAGGCCTTGGCGTAACACTATTCTAAAGCGGTCATGTGCGATTTGCTCAACGGTACAGGGGAGGGTTATTTGGCCCTTCACTGGCACGCCGGCTGCCATTTTAAGGCAAAAATCTGGGTCCAGAGGCTTGTCAACTTGCACCTCATATTCTTTCTCTTGATGATGGTCAGGGTGGATTAACTGCTGACACAGTGCCCCATCATTGGTAAGTAGTAGTAAGCCTCGACTGTCTTTGTCTAGCCGACCTATCGGATACACACGACACAACTCTGGAAGTACATGGTAGATACTGGCAGGGTCATCTGGATTCACTTTGCAGTCTATACCAACAGGTTTATGGTAAACAAAAAGTCTTCTCGCTTGCGGCGGCGCGACCGGTTCACCATCGACCATAATGCAATCGGTCAAATTGATGTGATCTATGTGGTTGGCCAAGCGGCCATTTACGGTCACTCTTGCGCTATCAATTAAGCGAGACGCTTGTCGCCTAGAGCAAACACCGCAGTGGCTGAGATATTTGGCCAAACGCATCGGATAGGACATAGACATTCACATGATCAAAAAGAGATAACAGCGCGTATTGTAGGGCAACAGACTGTTTGGATCTATGCATGGGGAATATCAATGGCCATTGCGTTTTCAAAGTTAAAACAACATCAACCGCTGCAAAAGGTAATAGTGCATTCCATCGATTTAGCGCTTTATCAAGTCAGTGTGCTTATTAATAATGTGGAATATTATGTCACGGAAGAAAATGGCGAGTTTTTAAAAGCACATAACCCGCTGCAAATTCAAAAACGCCTGCTTGATATTAGCTACATAGAAATGGTGATTAGGCATCAAAGCGCTTATGACGAGATGGTAGGGCACCCAGTTTCAGCCAATGACAATACACTAGAAGTGCCCTTCGGTCGTAATAACCTGTTTTAAGCGTTATCTGTGTTTTGTGAGTACTTCACTCACCGCGGTTGCAAAATCGCGGTGGTGAGCGATCCCCATGTTAATCAATCTGGTGTCTTTTAGAGCACAATTTTGTGGTCTTGTGGCATCGTCGCTCGGTTGGTTCAGCGGCACGAGATCTTGCGTCGGTAGCTGCAAAGCCTTCGCCATGACCAGCGCCATTTCATACTTAGTTAATGCTTGATTGCCACTGATATGAATAATCCCACTAAGACTAGGCTGTGCGATAACATCTTTGAGCGTTAGCGCAATATCATTGACGTGGGTGGGGTAGCGAATGGCCCAATGATCGTGACTGGAAGCGGGGTTGGCTAACAGCTGTTTTGCAATAACGGTTACCGCAGATTCTTCCAGCGTTTTTACCTCGCCGTATAATACTGGCACTCGTACTATGGTGTGTAATGCGCTATCCGCCAGTATGGCACGTTCCGCAGCTTGCTTGGTTTGGCCGTAGAAGTTCACAGGATTAGTGATATCCGTTTCAACATAAGGTGCTGAGGTGCCGTCAAACACATAGTCAGTACTAATAAAGAAAAATCGAATATCTCTTTCGCGGCAGGCTTGGGCTAAGAACTCGGTTGCCGCAACATTGAGCGCAAGCGTGGCCGCTTGATCTCGCTCACATTGCTCTGGCCTACGCTCTGCTGCTGCGTGAATCAGTACCTCTGGGCTGTGATTATCTAAGAAATCTAAAACCGAATTGTGGTCAGCCAAGTCAAGTTTGTGAAGTGGCGCGGCTGCTCGGCTAAAGCCACATCCTAAAATCTCGTGGGTACTACTTAGCTCTTGGCAAAGTGCGCGGCCAAGTAAGCCCGTTGCACCAGTGATCATGACTTTAGACATAGAAAACAGCATCCTTTTTAAAAGAGCAAGTACAGTAGCAAAGTTGGACGAAAAACTACAGATTTGTATTGTGTAACCCTATTTTGTACAAGGAATCGAGCTACAGAAATGAATAATAAAAGTTTATTGAACCGTATGTGTTTTTGTTGATATAGACACCAAGCGGTAATGGGCGTGCCGATTTCAGCTGAATTTAAGATGTAGAAGTCATCATCATCACTCCTACATCTCCAATTCGTTTAAGCCGTTTGCTCTGTCAGCGGCTTTTCAGATTGCTTTTCCCAATGCTTGGTTTTTAGACCAAGTACACCGACAAATACACCAATACCGATAGTAAATAGCGCAATTTGTAGGTATAGATTTGGTAAGTCTTCGATATTATTAGGATCAAAGCTACCAGCGAGCAGACCCGAGAAGATATTACCAATTGAGTAAGTGAGTACGAAAACCCCCATCATTTGCCCAGCAAAACGTTTGGGAGATAACTTACTTACTGCGCTCAACGCCACTGGGCTTAAACAAAGCTCACCCACGGTGTGCAGAAAGTAAGTGGTGATCAACCACATTGGTGCTACTTGTAGGCCTTGGGCTGCATATTGAGAAGCGAAAAACATTACAATAAATCCGCTCGCCATGATGATCAGACCAATCGCACATTTTACGCTATAGGTTGGCGTGATCATACGCTTGGCTAAGTTAATCCAAAGCGCTGCAAAGAAAGGTGATAAGATAATAATGAAAAAGGCATTGGCAGATTGAAACCAAGCTGTGGGAATACTAAAGCTGCCTATTAAGCGGTCCGTATAATCACGAGCAAAGAGGTTAAGCGAAGAGCCTGCTTGCTCAAAGCCAGACCAAAAGCAGGTAGAGGCAACGCAAACCAAAAAGAGAGCCCACATTCGGCGCTTTTCATTTTCATCTAGGTTTCCAGCAAAGTAGATATAACCATAGTACAAGAAAAACGTAATGGTGAAAGCGAAGGCTACATACTTTGCCAGTACCACAGGGTTTATCACTAATACGCCAGTAAATGCAGCAATGGTAACTGCTGCGACAGCCGCAATTGCAAGGCCTATAGCACTCCATGCTTTTACGCTCTCTTTTCCTTTCATGGGGTTAGTTGGCTCGTTACCGACAGTGGCAATATGTTTGCCTGTTAAACGATACGTGATAAGGCCGACTGCCATACCGACAGCCGCTGCGCCAAAGGCCCAGTGCCAGCCGACATTTTCCATAAAGTAGCCGCACACCATATAACCAATCACAGAGCCTAAATTGATCCCCATATAATAAATGGCGTAACCACTGTCACGACGATTATCCTCATCATTATAGAGCTGCCCAACCATGGCACTGATGTTTGGCTTTAATAAGCCCGTACCACTGGCAACAAAGATAAGGCCCACAAAAAAAGAAAACTCGCTAGGAATGGCGAGAATAATGTGGCCACACATGATGATGATCCCGCCGTACCAAACCGCGCGTTGACCACCAAGGAGGCGGTCGGCTATCCATCCGCCAGGTAACCCTAAGAAATAAACCGAACCAGTGTAGAGGCCATATATTGCGGCTGCAGATGCGACAGTAAAACCAAGGCCTTCTTGTTGTAAGGTTGCCGTCATGAAAAGCACTAACATGGCACGCATGCCATAATAACTCATTCGCTCCCACATCTCGGTGAGAAACAGTGTAAACAGACCTTTTGGATGACCAAAAAAGCCTGTGTCACTTGTTGTGTCCTGTGATGACATATTTCACTTCCATTATTATCGTTTTTTGGAAGTCAATATTAGTACGTTATTCAAGCACCGAATGCAACCGCATGAAAGGAAACATTACATCATCTTTTTTAACATTTGTATGTCATCGATTTCCACATTGGCTAATCCTTTGTACTGGTATGGTGCAAAGTGATTGCGAAGCCAAACACTAGGGCAGCCAGCACGGTGTGCTCCTTGTACATCGGTATCTAAGCTATCGCCAACATGCAGAAGTTGATGTGGTGCAAGGTTAAAATGCTGGCAGGCAAGCTGGTAAAGCTCAGGGTGAGGTTTAGCGCGGCCATCAATTCCAGCGCGAAGCACTAAGTCAAAACTATCGCGAAGATTAAATTTATCTATCTCGACATTACCATTAGTGATAGCAATAATGTGATATTGACTGCGTAACTGAGCAAGCAGGCTGATGACGGCGTCGCTGACCGTGATATTACTGCGGGCATCGGCAAAGGCTTGGTAGGCACGTAGTGCGTGCTGTCTACTTGTTGCGGTATCAAAGCCCAGTGCCGTGAAGCCCCATTCAAGTGCCACTTGACGCCACTTTGTCACATCTTCTGCAAGCGCACTGTTTTGTTTGAGCGTTTCGTTTCGACACTGAGACCAGAATGATCGCCCCCTCGCTTGCCACTCGGGAATAGTATTCAGGTGCGCTGTCATGGCGTTAACGGCCGCAATGATAATAGGCCTGTTGTCGTATAGTGTATCGTCTAAATCAAAACTGATGGCGGCAATGTCTGAAATGGGCTTATTGAATCTCATTGTTACTCGTCTTTTTGCTTTTTCGCTCTTGGGTGAGCGCTATCATACACTTTTGCTAAATGTTGAAAATCTAAATGGGTGTAGACCTGAGTGGCTGATAAGCTGGCATGTCCAAGCATCTCTTGTACCGCGCGCAAGTCACCGCTGGATTCTAGCATGTGGCTGGCGAACGAGTGCCTCAGTTTATGGGGGTGAATAGGTGTACTAACCCCTTGTTTCAGACCCCATTCTTTCATTCTTGCGCGGACATGGCGAGGGCTGATCCGGCGCTTTAATTTGCTCACAAAAAGCGCGGGTTCTTCCAATGTTGCAAATTGCGGCCTTATTTTGAGCCAATCAGCTAGTGCGTTTAGCGCTTTACCACCGACAGGCACAACACGCTCCTTGCCGCCTTTACCAAGCACGCGTATTTCACCGTCTTTGACATCCAATAGGTTTGCGCCAATCAACTCGCTTAATCGCAAACCACTGGAATACATTAATTCCATCATGGCTTTGTCACGAATGGCAAGCGCATCATCTGCCTGAATTTCCAGAAGTTGTCCCATTTGGTCAACATCAAGGTTCTTTGGGAGTGGCTTTTGAAACTTAGGCCCTCGGATCCCTTGCGCGGGATTGACGACTGCCTGTTGCGATTGTGACTTGAGCTTGAGAAATTTATATAAGCTCCGAATACAACTGAGCTTAAGGTTGATGGTTCTTGGGCTGTAATTTTGACCGCGAAGCTTCATGCTGTAGCGGCGGATTTGCTCGCCACTGACTTCAAGCCAAGAGGAGGCGTGTTCACAAAAGTACTGCGCTGCTTGAATAAGCTGAGTGTTGTATTGGGTTAGCGTATGTTCTGAGTAGTGCTTTTCGTGGCGCAAGTGTGCCATAAAGGCGGTTACTGGTTGCGTCCAATCTTCCGATAGTGGTGTTAGGCTCATGCCAGCGCTTCGAGCTTAAGCGATAATGTTTGAATAAAAGCCGTGATCAACATATTGTCATGTTGTGGCGAAAAGTGTTCTGGTGAGCGGCTGGCAAAGGCCAGAATAAAGCGACCTTTGTCTGACGCATCAACGCGGTAAAGTGCTACCGATCCTACTTCAATATCGGCAAACAAGAGTTCAGCTTGTGACGGACTGAGTCGTCCTAAGTAGCAGTTGTTACTGCTCAGTTTAGCTGACACTAGTTCCAAAAGCGTATCATCGATGTTGATGAGTTTACATGCTTGGATGTCCGGGTGGTCCTCAAAGCGCTGTGCTAACGTATGATTGATAGCACTCAACTCAGTACAACGCATGATAGCCAATTGGCATTCACTCAATTGCTTGAAAACCAGCTCGTTGGCTTTTGCATAATGGACCATGTCTTCGATCTGTTGCTGTAGTGAGTTGACTTTGTCGCGGAGCATCCGCTGTTGGTGCAAAGCAAGGTTTGGGAGCCCTTGCTGCTGGTGGTGTAGCTGCAAATCCAATAGCACATAAGGGTGCCTGAGCAAAAAATCAGGATGCTTGCGCAGGTACTCAATGACTAATTGTTCAGTTGAATTTGCTTCTTTTATGGTCATATTGCGATTTGCCCATCAAAAACATGCTCCGCCGGTCCGGTCATTTTCACTACTTGACCTTGACCACCCCAACGCACCTGAAGACTACCTCCTGGTAGGTCGACCCTAACGGTTTCTTCTAACTTACCTTGCATTATGCCTGCAACTACGGCGGCACATGCCCCTGTGCCACAGGCAAGTGTTTCGCCGGCGCCGCGTTCCCAAACTCGTAGCTTAACGTATTCACGAGAAACAACTTCCATAAAGCCAATATTGGCCTTTTGTGGGAAACGTTCATGGTGTTCAAGGAGTGGTCCGAGTGTAGCTACCTCAGCGGTTTCTACACTATCGACAATAATCACGCCATGAGGATTGCCCATAGAAACCGTGCTACAAAACACCGTATGTTCGTCGGCTCTTAAAATATAGGTGTTTTCTTGTTTGTTTGCACGAAACGGAATGGCTTGTGGGTTAAAGTTCGGTTTGCCCATATTCACGGTAACTTGGCCGTCTTTTTCGGTATAAAGGGTGATATTGCCGCCCTTTGTAGAGACACAAACCTTGTGTTTGTTCGTTAAGCCCTTCATGCGCACAAAACGAGCAAAACAGCGAGCACCGTTACCACATTGCTCAACTTCGTTACCATCGGCATTGAAAATACGATAATGAAAATCTAAGTCCGGGGAATAAGGCGCTTCAACCATCAACAGCTGATCAAAGCCAATTCCAAAGTGGCGATCGGCTAACTTCTTAATTTGGTCTCGAGACAAAAACACATTTTGGGTGACATTATCTATCACCACAAAGTCGTTGCCTAAACCATGCATTTTTGAAAAGTTTATAAACATAGAGTGGTTATCTTTTGGTATAAAACCATGGCCTCACTTTGCTAATACTTTGCCATGGATACCTCGGCTAGGGAAGCTGCTTGGCATTAAGCCTTGTTTTGCATCCCTAGGACGTATCCAAGTCGGATTATTGTGGCAGTAGTTGCTCAAATTGCCACAGAGATTCTAACGGCTCTCTTTGGCGGATTAGATGGTGTTGGTTGTTATCAACCATGACTTCTGCACAGCGGGGGCGTGAGTTGTAATTTGAACTCATGGTAAAGCCATAAGCGCCTGCACTACGCTGTACTAATAAGTCGCCCGCCTTAATTTTAAGTACTCGGTCTTTACCTAGAAAATCACCCGTTTCACATACTGGACCAACCACGTCGTAATTTATCGCGTCAACGTCGTCTCGCGGTGTGACTGGTACGATATTTTGCCAAGCCTGATAAAGCGATGGTCGTAACATGTCGTTCATGCCGGCATCAACAATGGCAAAATGCTTATGCTCGGTTGGCTTAATAAATTCGACTTTAGTCACCAGCACACCGGCATTGGCGGCAATCGCTCTACCAGGCTCAAAAATGAGTTCTAGATCATTGAACTGCGCCAATCGTGCTTTAATCTCTGCAGCGTAAGCACTCGGATGCGGCGGTTTTTCACCGTCATAAGGCACGCCAAGACCGCCACCGATATCGAGGTGATGCAAGTAAATTCCCGCTTTTTCAAGTTGAGAAATTAGCGCCAGCACTTTATCTAACGCCGCTAAAAATGGATTAACCTCAACCAACTGAGAGCCGATGTGGAAGTCGATCCCAACCACTTTTAAACCCGGTAGGGCATAAGCGAGCTGGTAAACATCAAATGCGGCTTTGATATCAATACCAAATTTGTTCTCTTTTAACCCAGTTGAAATATAAGGGTGAGTTTTTGCATCGATATCTGGGTTTACACGCAATGAAATTGGCGCAATCTTATCCAGTCTGGTTGCCACTTCACTGATCCGATGAAGCTCTGCAATCGACTCAACATTAAAGCATTTAATACCAGTCTCAAGCGCAAACGCGATTTCATCTTCCGTTTTCGCAACACCAGAAAAAACGACTTTTTGGGGATCTCCCCCAGCTTTTAGCACTCGCGCGAGTTCGCCCTTTGACACAATATCAAAGCCAGAGCCAAGCTGAGCCAAGACGTTCAACACGGCAATATTTGAATTCGCCTTTACTGCGTAGCACACCAAGTGGGGATGACCGGCTGCGGCATCCGTAAAAGCGTGATAATGCCGCGCTAAAGTCTTCTTCGAGTAGACATAGCAGGGAGTGCCATATTGCTCGGCGATTGTGGTGATGGCGACATCTTCAGCGAATAGCTCGCCGTTTTGATAATTGAAATAATCCATTTTAACGCTCCTGTTGTTCTGCTTCAGGCTGCTTTGCTTGTGCTGCTTTCGGTTGGTTTGATTTTTTAGCCTGTTGTTCAGGCAAATAAAGCGGACCGCTTTGACCGCAACCCGATAATCCGATTAAAGTAGTAAAAACAAGTGCCGTTACGCTAAATTTATAAGGTGTCGCTTTCATTAGATAATTCGTGTCAGTGCCTTTATAATCGCAGAGTAACAGAATTGATAAAAAAAGCAGCTTTTCGCTATTGAAATTTCGTCTTCATCAAATTGCTCAAATAGCGAGTTAAGCTTAGGCACCATGCCGCAGTGCGTCAGTAAGAGGAAATCACGATGACAGAAAGTGAATATCATGAGTTAGCCGATGCGCTAATGTTGACTATTGAAGAGCAGATCGATGATTGTGACGCTGATTTAGATTACGAATCAGCATCGGGAATTCTAGAGATTATTTTCCCTGACAAGAGCAAAATTGTTATCAACAAACAAGCACCATTGCACCAAGTCTGGGTGGCGACTAAGTTTAATGGTCATCACTTTGAGTTGCGTGGCGATCAGTGGATTGATAATCGCTCCGGTGCTGAGTTTTGGCAGTTTATGAGCGATGCGGCGACTAAGCAGGCAAATATCGCAATAGAGTGGCAGCACGATTAATGTTGGAATTTGTAGATTATCCTGCCAAAGGGCAACATAAAGCGAGTATTATTTGGCTCCATGGTTTAGGCGATTCAGGTAACGGCTTTTTACCGATTGCATCTGAGTTAAACCTGCCTGACGAATTGGGTGCACACTTTATTTTCCCACATGCACCACAGCAGCCGGTCACCATAAATGGTGGCATGGTGATGCGTGCTTGGTATGACATTAAATCATTTGATCTGGATAAAAGAGCGGATGAGCAAGGTGTGCGAGACTCATCAGCTCAGGTCGAAGCGTTAATTCAGGCACAGTTAGATAAAGGTATTCCAGCTAACCGTATTATCCTAGCTGGTTTTTCTCAAGGGGGGGTGATTGCGCTCCATCTTGCACCGCGTTTAACTGTTAAATTGGCCGGTGTCATGGCACTATCAACTTATATGTGTGTGCCTGAAAAGCTCAGCGCAGAAGCACAGCAAAGCGAGCTCACTATTTTTATGGCGCATGGCAGTGCTGATCCTGTCGTGCCGATGTTTGCAGGTGAGCACGCATTTAACACGTTACAACAGCAAGGCTATGAAGTGAGCTGGCAAGACTACCCAATGGAGCATCAGGTATGTCTTGAAGAGTTAAAAGCCATTCGCGCTTGGTTAATAACGAGACTGAGCGATTAATATTAAGTGGTATAAGGTACTGGTGACAGATACAGGAGCAAAGCAATGTCACAAAAGATTGTCATAAAAACGTCGGTGAGTAAGCAACCCTCAGAGCCCTCAGCGGTGACCTATCAATGGCACTGGAAACGCATTTTTATGGCAACGGCAGCATTTGCTGGCATTGCAACCGCGGGTGTTTATGGTGTCGTGGATAACGTCAACGCAGATGAAGATGATGTCCAAGTGGCAGTACCTATGCATGCCACCATAGCGAAAACCGATACATCGCTGAATGATTCTCCTGCATCGGTAGTCTCTAATGAGGAGGATGAGGGCGAGCTGCTAAGTGCGAATACCTCAGTCGATAGTGTTTTAACGACACCTGAACTCACTTCTGCTGGTGCCGCGACGACCTCAATAGAGGTCGCTCAAGTCATTGCGTTAGACCAAGTGCAACAACAAACTTCTGAAGAAACAGAAACAGAAACAGAAACAGAAACAGAAACAGAAACAGAAACAGAAACAGAAACAGAAACAGAAACAGAAACAAGGGCTGAAGCTAAGAATCAATTTGATGCTGAAGCGCGCATAGCCAGTGTCGCGCTAGGGGCAAAAATCGACACGCAATTTATCAGCCGCGCTGTACTTACTACTCTGATTGATGACCGCGAACCAACGAACGTGTTGAAAGACGTGATTGCGACCACTCAGTTTAGTGACAAGCTTTACTTTTTCACTGAAGTACACGCGCTTAAAGATCAAGTGGTGTCGCACCTGTGGTTTCATCAAGACGAGCTGATGGCAGAAGTGGAGCTGCCGATCCAAGCCGCGCGCTATCGTACTTATTCAAGTAAGAACGTCATGCCGAGTCAAACCGGGGATTGGCGTGTTGAGGTGGTGACGCAGTCTGGACAACTGCTTGCCCAAAAGACGTTCCGTATTGTGGATAATAGTCAGCAATAATCTTACTCGCAGCATTGTGTATGGCAGCACGTTACTGACTGCCATCACCACATAGTTAACTCTTTGCAGCGGCAATAACGCTGCAATAAATGAAAGGCAAATCATGACAGAACAAGTTTCCATATTACGTATTGCAACGCGCAAAAGTGCTTTAGCGCTATGGCAAGCCGAATTTGTTAAGGCAGAGCTTGAAAAACACCATGCTAATCTAAAAGTAGAGCTCGTGCCGATGTCGACTAAAGGCGACAAGATTTTAGATACGCCACTGGCAAAAATTGGCGGTAAAGGGTTGTTCGTCAAAGAGCTTGAGCAGGCCATGTTAGAAGGGCGCGCAGATATTGCAGTGCACTCAATGAAAGATGTACCTGTTGATTTCCCTGAAGGGCTCGAGCTGCATACTATTTGTGAACGTGAAGACCCAAGAGACGCGTTTGTGTCTAATACTTATACTTCACTGGTAGAGTTGCCTGAGGGCGCTGTGGTTGGCACATCAAGCCTGCGTCGCCAATGTCAAATTCGAGCAGCGCGCCCAGACTTAGTCATTAAGGATTTACGTGGCAATGTGAATACTCGCCTAGCTAAGCTAGATGCGGGTGAGTTTGATGCCATTATTTTGGCCGCCGCGGGACTTATCCGCTTAGAAATGGTGGATAGAATCGCAAGTTATATTGAACCAGAAGATTCATTACCGGCCAATGGTCAAGGTGCTGTCGGCATCGAATGTCGTAGCGATGATGCTCAAACCAAAGCATTCCTCGCACCACTGGAACACACTGATACACGTATTCGTGTACTTGCCGAGCGTGCAATGAACCGCCGTTTGGAAGGAGGGTGTCAGGTTCCAATCGGCGCTTACGCAGAAGTCTCGGGCGATCAGGTGCACTTGCGCGGCTTAGTGGGTGCTGTCGATGGCAGCGAAATCTTGCGCGGCGAATGCTCAGGTATGGTTGCAGAGGCTGAGCAACTTGGAATTCAATTGGCAGAATCTTTACTTGCGCAAGGTGCAGATAAAATTCTTGCTGAGGTTTATAGGGACGCTTAAATGAAAGTTGTGCTAACTCGACCCGTTGGCAAATCAGAGTCTTTATCTGAGTTACTGACACAGCAGCAAATTAGCTCAGTGATTTGCCCAGTATTACAGCTTAACGAAGTGGCAGTGAGTGACACCGCTAAAGCAATGATAAGCGAAGCCGAGTTAGCAATTTTTGTCTCGCCGGATGCGGTGCGATACTTTCACCAACTAGAAGTTCCATTAGCCGGACATTGCGCAGCTTTTGCTGTTGGTGAAGGCACGGCCGATGCTATCCAGCAGACCCTAAGTATCAAGGCTAAATACCCTAAACAACCTGATTCCGAAGGCTTGCTTGGACTCCCGCAGCTGTCCTCTGTGGAGGGCAAGCGTGTATTGTTGGTCAAAGGGAAAGGCGGGCGTCCCGTCATTGCGCAAACTTTAAAAGCGCGAGGTGCCATCCTTGACAGTCTGGTGGTTTATGAACGCGTTGCCGTAAAAGACAATGCAGATGGCTGGTTAGACCACTGGCGAAGCCAGCAGATTGAAGGTATAGTCATTACCAGTAATAGTGCAGCGGATGCGATTTTTAATACGCAGTCGTCAGCAAGTAAAGATTGGTTGGCTCAGCGCACTTTCTTTGTTGTGAGCCAACGTATTGCTGAGCATGTACAGCAATCCTATAACATCGAACAGTCTCAAATTGTGGTATGTCATGGCCCTGATAATCGTGCCATCGCAGGGAGTATCATCGACTATACCAAGCAGCAAGGGCGCAAAATGACTCAGTCTGAATCGCAAACAAAGAATACAAATACCCAGCAAGCAGCAAAAGCAGCAGAGCAAACCGTAACGCCACATCACGCGAAGCCTGGTGTGAGTAAGGTTGCGCTCCTTGCATTATTAGTGGCACTGGGTAGTGGCGCGGGTGCTGGCTATGTTTATTTGCAACAGCAACAACAGTTGCAACAAGCGTTACTGGCTAACCAAGCGATTAACGCTGAAAATCAGCTATTAGACACGCAGCTGAGTGGCGCTAAATCGCAACTTCAACGAGTAGAAAATGTGCTTGATTCGCTGCAAGACAATGTCGCAAAGCGATTGGCTGAGCAGCAGCAACATGTGGAGACCCAGTTAACGCAGACGCTTGCCAAGGCGCAGCAGCAAGTAAGCGGTGCAGTGGCCTCTGAGGCATTGTATTTACAGCGCCTTGCTGCATTTAAAGTTGCGGCAGAGCAAGATTATCTTGGCGCAATTGCTATTCTGCAGCGCTTGCAAGAGAGCTTAGAGTCTGAGTCCAACACGGCAGCTGTTAAGCAGGCGATTGCTAAAGACATTGCCGCTTTGAAGGCTTTGCCTAAGCCGCAAACGGAGTCACTTTACTTTGAGCTTCATGGTTTATTGTCTCAAGTTGATACGCTAACGATCAAAACTAAGCAAATTCCGCAAAAAGCAGCGAGTGAAGATGCTGCGCTATCGCAACAGGTTGATGATTGGCAAGCGAACTTAAAGCGCTCTTGGCAGGGATTGGTTGATGACTTTATTACCATACGTCACCATGATGAAGTGGTGATAGACCCACTCCTAGATAAAAACGAGCAGCTGCTTATACGCACGCAGCTGCGTGCTTATTTAACCCAAGCACAAACCGCATTAATGGATCAACAAGCGAGCATTTACTTCAGTGCGCTTGATAGTGCAGCCGACACGTTGGCGCGTTATTTTGATACGCAACACGCGCCTGTGAACGCGATGCAGCAGGCTTTAAACAAGCTGAGCCGCAGTGAAGTTCAGCGCCAAGAGTTGATTGAGCTTGCCACCCCAGCAGCAGTAAAAGGGTGGCTAAAATGATGGCAAAAATCATCACCTTTACGCTTATCTTTATCGCGCTAGCCGCCAGTCATTTGCTCATTGATGAGAAAGGCTATGTGTTGATCTCTTTCAATCAAACCACGATTGAAGGCAGCATAGTGTCTTTCACTATCTTGTTGTTGCTTGCCATCACCGCTTTAGTGTTGTTAGGTAAGGTAGTGCGTTGGTCGTGGCATCGTCTAGTCAATACGAAAGGTCATTTTTCCAGAAAGCGTAAACTAAAAGCGCAACAAGCATGGAACGAAAGTTTGTGGCTATTTATTAACGGCGAAGTGGAACAAGCCGCAACCTTGTTGACGAAAACGCCGCAGCCGGATGAACGCCAAGACTATGTGCGTGCCATCGCAGCCAAAGCGGCGTTAAAACAAGGAGATGTTGTCAAAGCGAATACGGAGCTAGAAGCTATATCAGATGACAACCAAGGGCAGCTTGCGGCACTATGGCTAGAGGCAAATAATAGTGAACAGGCGTTGGCTTTACTTGATGATAAAATGTCTGCGGCTAAACCAACTTCAGCGGTGCTTAGCGGTTACATTTTAGCTTGCCTACAGGCTAAGCAACCCGAGCTGGCCGCTGCACAAATCGCGAAGTGGCACAAAAAGCTCAACTGGAGTGATACACAGTGGCAGAGTGTGTTCGAGCGCATGTTTGTGATAGCCCCAGAGCAAGCAGATACTTTGTTCAATATGCTACCTAAGGCAGTAAAAGCGCATGCAATACCAGCCCTTAATAAGGTAAAGCTGCAACAGGGGCGCATAGCGGAAGTGTTGGGGGAGCTCAAGAAGCTGCTCAAACAAGGTCAATATCACCAGCTGGCCGACTATCTGCAACACAGCACGCAAAGTAGTAATGAACTCAAATTAGCACTGCAGCAGCAATTGAAAAAGCATCCAGATGACAAGGAGCTGCTGTTCTCATTGGCTTGCCTTTGCAATGCTGAGGGGGACTATGAGCTTGCTGCGAAGATCTTTGATTCTTTAAGCGCTAACCCTTGGGAAGCGCGCTGGAGTAAGCAAGCTCAGCTCGCCTACGAAAAAATGCATACCTACGAGAAAGCGTATTTAATCGCAAAATCGTAACGAAAAGCCTGCGCAGCAATGTGCAGGCTTTTTTGTATTAAAGTTAGCTATACTCAATTCTGACATATGTCCTTGCTATCTCAGTTTAGGTGCGTATGATCCCAAAAATTTTAACTGCAAATCGAGTCTCTTATGATCAATAACACACTTCCACTATTAGATTTACATCGCCACTTAGATGGTAACGTTCGTGCTACAACGATTTTAGAACTTGGCCAGCAGTTTAATATGGATTTACCGGCAACGGATCTCGAAGGTCTACGCCCGCATGTTCAAGTGTTGGATAATGCACCCAATCTAATGGCGTTTCTTGAAAAACTAGATTGGGGTGTAAAGGTACTAGGTGACTATGATGCTTGTCGCCGTATTGCGATTGAAAATGTTGCTGACGCAGTTGCACAAGGTATTGATTACACTGAACTAAGGTTTAGTCCTTACTACATGGCAAAAACCCATAATCTACACCCGCAGGGCGTTGTTGAAGCCGTAGTCGACGGTGTACAAAGTGCAGTCAAGGGTCAAGACATCAAGGTTAACCTGATCGGGATTATGTCACGCACATTTGGTGTGGAGAAATGCCAATATGAACTAGACGCGCTACTTGCCTTTAAAGAGCAGTTGGTTGCGATTGACCTCGCGGGTGACGAACTGGGCTTCCCTGGCGAGCTGTTTATTGAGCATTACAAGCAGGTTCGCGATGCTTACCTTGGTGTGACGGTACATGCTGGCGAAGCTGAGGGCGCGGTAAGTATCTGGCAAGCCATTAAAGAACTAGGTGCAACACGTATCGGTCACGGAGTTAAAGCAATCCATGACCCAGCTCTAATGGATTATTTACGTGATAATCGTATTGGGATCGAGTCTTGCCTAACCAGTAACATCCAAACAAGCACTGTCGAAAGTTTAACCACGCATCCATTGAAAGCATTTTTAGATCATGGTGTATTGGCGACCATCAATACCGATGACCCTGCGGTTCAAGGTATCGAGTTGGATAACGAGTATAGCCATGCAGCTGCGGCGGCAGGTTTAGATTTGAGTGATATCCATCAAGCGCAGCGCAATGCGGTTGAGATTGCCTTTTTAAGCGAAGCTGATAAAAAAGCGTTGCTTGCTAAGAAAGCGTAGGCTGAAGTTGCTGTGTGGGATCATCCCGCACAGCTAAGATAACTCTCTTTTAGCGCCGCAACGACTTGGCTGCGCGTCACAATACCAATCACTTTGCCTTCATTGAGTACGGGATAAACCTTAGGGCTATTTTGCTGCATGCGTTGTGCAAGGTCGACAACGGTTGTTGCAGCTTCAATGCTGAGGGCAGGCGTAGCCAGTAAGTCTCTCAGATGTACTTTACCATCACAAAAGTAGCTGGAATTAAGCAAAGGCTTGAGTAGCTGCTGCTCTGAAATAAATCCAACAAGATGACGCTGTGCATCAATCACTGGCGCACCAATTAAATGATGCTTTTGTAGCAAACTAATTGCGTCGGTTAGTTCGGTCTCGGCGGTTAACAGTGGGAAATCGGGTGACATAATGTCACGAACATAGAGTTTACTCATCATACTTCTCGCGGTGTTTGTGTGTAATATGAGAGTAGCGGGTGAGACTGCTTTGGTAAAATGGATTGTTTTGATTGGTTTGTTCTGTTTTTCCAATGTGTGACTAAAGACCAGCCACACATTGGATAAATTGCTATTAAATAACTTGTCTTAAGTTACTTAACCTGAGGTTTGGATAAGGAATGTTCCAACTAATTGTTTCTAAAGCACAACTTAGTTTTTTCCTTGTCTAGCCAGAGAGTTTTAGGGAAAACAAGGCGAATTTACGCACCAATAGCTGGCTATTGGAAGTGAATTCAACGCAGTTAGCGCTAAAACTGGCTGCTAGAAAGGCATTAATTATCCGCAGCTCAGGTTACTTAATAAACGCAAAAGCGTCGGCGTACATAAAGTCGCGCTCAGCACCATGATTGATAAAGTCATCACGCACGATACCTATCATGTCAAAGCGGCCAGCCATATAAATGCTGTACGGCTCTAAAGAAACGATATCTTTCATCACAGCCTGATGAACGAAACCGCGATGACCTTGCCATGCTTCACTGGCATTTTCTACCACAGGAATAAACTGGAAATGTTTATTTGAGGCGGCCCAAGCTTCCATCTCCGCTTTTGCATACAACGCAGCTTCTTCTTTTACACCCCAGTAAAATAATACTGGTTGGTCGTAACCCGTTTCAGCCAAGTGATCGGCCATAGATTTGACATAAGAAAACCCTGTGCCGCCGGCAAGTAGTACTAGTGGACGCGCTTGATCAACACGGATCTGAGATACGCCAAGACCAACTTCTAATGCAACGGTTTGCTTTGTATCAAAAGCGTTACGTAGGTGATCTAGTGACTGCATGGCATAAGAGTCAGCGCCAGAAGCACCGATATGTAACTCTAACTGCTCTGTTTTTGAAGGACTGCTGGCAATCGAGAAAGCACGTTTGTCTTTTTCACCAAGTACCAATTGCAGATACTGGCCGGCTTCAAATTGCACCGCTTCTTCAGGTTTTAATATAACTTTGTGAACAAATTCCGTAAGAGGTGTAATTGAGACAACCTCTGCTGCTAATACTTGCATGTGTTACCTTTATTAAGCACGTGGCTAAAGTCTGTGCACTCTAGCATAGCTGAGTGCACAATGTTAGATGATATATGTCATTTGATGGTGATCCCTAGGGTATCCCAAATTTCGTCAACGCGTTGTTTAACCTCGGGATCCATAACGATAGGCTCGCCCCATTCACGGTCGGTCTCACCCGGCCATTTGTTGGTTGCGTCCATACCCATTTTAGAACCAAGCCCGGACACAGGGGAAGCAAAATCGAGATAATCGATAGGCGTGCTTTCAACTAAGGTGGTGTCTCTTGCGGGATCCATACGTGTTGTTATCGCCCAAATTACATCATTCCAGTCGCGAGCATTTACATCATCATCGCAAACAATGACAAACTTGGTGTACATAAATTGTCTAAGGAAAGACCATACGCCCATCATCACGCGTTTAGCATGCCCCGGATACTGCTTTTTCATGGTGACGACCGCCATGCGGTATGAGCAGCCTTCTGGTGGAAGGTAAAAATCGACGATTTCCGGAAATTGCTTTTGTAAAATCGGTACGAATACTTCGTTAAGGGCAACACCAAGAATAGCTGGCTCATCAGGCGGACGGCCTGTATAAGTGCTGTGATAAATTGGATCTTTGCGATGCGTTATATGGGTGACAGTCATTACAGGGAAGTCGTCAACTTCATTGTAGTAGCCGGTGTGATCGCCATAAGGGCCTTCTGGCGCGAGTTCGCCCGGTTGAATATATCCTTCTAAGACAATTTCGGCACTCGCTGGTACTTGCAGCTCGTTAGAAATAGATTTAACGACCTGCGTTTTACTACCACGCAGTAGACCCGCAAATGCGTATTCGCTCAAGGTATCTGGAACCGGGGTCACCGCACCTAAAATCGTCGCCGGATCAGCGCCAAGTGCAACTGATACCGGATACGGTTCGCCCGGATGCTCTTTGCACCACTCTTGAAAATCAAGCGCGCCACCGCGATGTGATAGCCAGCGCATAATAATTTTGTTTTTACCCAATAACTGCTGACGATAAATCCCTAGGTTCTGACGCTTTTTATAAGGACCTTTGGTTACCGTTAACCCCCATGTGATTAAAGGTGCGGCATCACCAGGCCAGCAATGTTGAATAGGTAGTTTAGTGAGATCGACCTCATCACCGCTCAATACGACTTCTTGGCATGGGGCTTTTTTCACTTCTTTGGCTGGCATATTCAACACTTGTTTGAATACCGGTAGCTGGCCAATGGCTTCTTTAATTCCCTTCGGTGGATCGGGTTCTTTTAAAAAAGCGAGTAACTTGCCGACTTCTCTAAGTTCACTGACATCGCTTTGTCCCATCCCCATTGCAACGCGCTTTGGTGTGCCAAATAGGTTAGCCAGTACCGGAATGTCATAACCAACAGGGTTTTCAAATAGGATAGCGGGTCCACCTGCTCGCAGCGTTCGGTCTGCAATTTCAGTCATTTCTAGTTTGGTGGAAATGGGCTGCTTGACGCGAACAAGTTCTCCTTGTTTTTCAAGCTGGGCTATAAAATCTCGTAAGTCTTGGTATTTCATCGGCGCACTATGAGTTGAGTTTGGCCTAGTATATCAACTAGGCATATTTTTCCTAGCTGTACGGATAGGGTGGTGAAAAGGTTTAGTTACTCACTTTTGCGTCTACACTATTGCGAAATAGACTACACTTTCAGAACTTATCGGCTTGTCAGTACGCCAGAGCAAGTGTATAAATTGTTATAAAAAGATGTGTGTGTTGAGTTGTTTTGATATGAAACAAGCAAGAATCGACTTTCGATGTAGCTCACATACCCTTTGCGCTATAGTCGCCGCGGTTGCATAAAACGATATCCTGAGGGGTCTGAGTTTGAAGTTGATGTCAAAATTGCTCGGGGGGCTGCTGTTGCTGTTTTGTATTTCAGCACCAGCTAACGAGTTACCATATTATACTTTTTCTAATCATAGCGCGGTGATGTTGATCATCGAGCCTACGTCTGGAAAAATTTTGGATGCCAATAAAGCTGCCGCCGCATTCTATGGTTATAGCGAGGCGGTACTAGAATCAAAAGTCATTCAAGATATCAACTTATTTACCGCCGAGCAGGTTGCCAATGAGCGTCAAGCAGCTTTAAATGAAGGCCGCAACTATTTTATCTTCCAACATCAAACTGCAGACGGTAGTGTGAAAACAGTAAGTGTTCACTCAACGCCGTTTGAAAATAGTGATGGCAAACCTAGATTACTTTCTATCATTCAAGATATGAGTGAAAAGCGTAAGCTACAGCAAGATCTCTGGCACTACCAAGCTAACCTTGAACAGCAGGTCTTGTTACAGACTGAAAAAATCAAGCAAGCCAATATGGTACAGGTCATTCTGTTAACTGCGGTAATTGCTGTGCTTATTCTATCGATGGCGGTATTGATGACCGTTTTGGTCAGGCTAAGGCGCTCCAATCAGCGAGCACAAGATCAAGGCGCAAAACTCAGTGCCATTTTTGATGGTATTAAAGCATACCTGGTGTTTACGGATGAAACTCATCATATAGAAGCCGCTAATGGTTCAGTATTAAAGGATTTTGATAGTTTAGAAGCGTTAAAATCAAAATCTATTTATACCTTATTTGATGTGCTTGATAGTGAAAAGCTGCTAACGGAAGGTACGCTGGAGTGCCAACTCGATGCGCGTTTTGACTATCGTAATGTTCGGGTTTCTTGTGCCCCTGTAGTAAGCGAAACGCAAGCTAAGCTTGGCTTCATTTATGTTATTCAGGATATTACGGAAGAACTTGAGAACGAAAGAGAACAGCGTTTGGCAAGTACGGTATTTGCGACAACCACTGAAGGCGTGTTGGTCTCCGACAAACATAATCAAATCCAAATGGTAAATCGCGCATTTAGCGAAATTACAGGCTTTGGCATGGATGAAGTGATAGGGGAGACTCCATCAATCCTAAACTCTGGGCGTCACGATGAGCGCTTTTTCAATGCGTTATATGATGATTTGGTTAACAAAGGCCATTGGGAAGGAGAGATTTGGAACAAGCGCAAAAATGGTGAAATTTATCCGAGTTGGCTGCAGGTATCCGCAGTATTTAATGAAGCTCGGGAGATTGATATGTATGTTGCCTTATTCAGTGATATTACCTCGAGAAAACGTAACGAGCAGTTGATGTGGCAGCAAGCCAACTTTGATAGTTTGACGGGCCTTGCAAATCGCCATCATTATCACGTTAAATTTGATTTAGCGTTAAAACGAGCAGCTCAGCTAGAAGAGCGCTTTGCTATTTGTTTTATCGATCTTGACCGCTTTAAAGCAGTGAATGACACGCTTGGGCACCATATTGGTGATCTATTACTCAAAGAAGCAGCAAACCGTATTAATGAGTGCGTGCGCAGCTCTGATACCGTTGCAAGGTTAGGTGGGGATGAATTTGCTTTATTGCTACAAGATATAAGTTCCATCAGTGATTTAGAGCTGGTTGCGACGAAGATTTTACGTGCGCTAGCCAACCCTTTTCATTTGGAAGGACACGAAGCTTATGTCTCCGGTAGTATGGGGATCACGCTTTACCCAGATGACGGCACCGACCGAAAAATTTTGCTCCGTAATGCCGACAGTGCAATGTATAAAGCCAAGGAACATGGTCGCGACTGTTTTCAATTCTATACTTCAGCGATGCATCAACATGCCAAAGCGCGTAGCGTGTTAGAAAGCGCTTTGCATAAAGCACTGTCTAATCGAGAATTATCACTGGTGTACCAGCCCATTTTTTCACAGCTTGGCAGCGGCGACCTCGTTGGCTGCGAGGTGTTGTTAAGATGGAAAAGTGAGTTGCTGGGCCATGTTTCACCCGATCAGTTTATTCCCGTTTGCGAAGAACTAGGCCTTATCTTACCCATTGGGGAGTGGGTGCTATATCACGCTTGTTCTCAAGTTAAAGCCTGGCAAGACAACTACGGTAGACCCTTATTTATTGCAGTTAACGTTTCTAGTATTCAGTTTAAACGCCAAGATATGGTCGAGCTAGTAAGAAAAGTACTTAGAGATACCAAACTGGAAGCAAAGTATCTGACATTGGAAATCACAGAGTCGGTACTGGTTGAAAACTCAGACAAAATATTGTCACAATTAAAAGCATTAAGAGAAATGGGCGTAGAACTGGCGATTGACGACTTCGGTACTGGATATTCGTCGTTGAGTTACCTCAAGCGCTTCCCGCTTTCTAAATTGAAAATTGATAGAACCTTTATTCGTGATTTACCTGAAGATGAAGAAGATAAAGCGCTCGTCAGTGCGATTATCTTGATGGCGCACAAATTGAACTTAAAGGTCATTGCAGAAGGGGTTGAAACCCCTGCACAATGCATGTTTTTAAAGAATTTACTGTGTGATATGACACAAGGCTATTTTCATTCTAAGCCTGTGGCACAACAAGAGTTTGAAGCAAACGTTTTGACTATGCAGTATCACAAGCAAAGTCACAGTTAACAGGGGTAGTCTTGGCATAACTTAGCCAGAGCCGATTGTGCTTTATGATTACCTTGCTCGGCGGCAAGTTTAAGCCAGTGGATCGCCTTTTTAATGTCTTTTGCACCGCCTTCACCGTCGCGAAGCATTGTTCCATAGTTATATTGTGCCCAAGGGTTGCCAGTTTTAGCCGCTGCTGCAAATCCCGTTTTTGCTTCTTCAAAGTTTCCTTGGCTGTAAGCGTGAATTGCTTCTTGATTCTGTGCAGAGATCTTAGGTCCGTTATATAGTGGCTTCGGCTTTTTAAATCGTTGTCTAACAACACCGCCAAGTACATGGATCCCGACTGGTCTGTAGACGGAAACAATCGTTTCATTGTCAAGTAAGTCTAATAGATTGTCTTTTTCTAGCGTCAGCCTTTGTGGCTTAAAATAATGATCGGTCATTAGCATGCTGACACGGATATCTCGGGTGATGTTACGCATTGTTCGATACGTGTAGGCACTTTCCTTCACTTCAATGTTGTCATCTGTTAGTTCAGTAATTTGTAGTATCTGAAAAGCTGGATCATAAGCTTGCCCTGTGTTTTTGCCAGCGTCAAAAATAATCAGGTCATCGATTTGTGGGGAGGCTAAGTATGTTTGATAACTAGCGATTTGTTGTTGATGTTGGTTATAAAAGTAAAGTGCAATAGTGACCACAATCAGTGCCGACATCGCAACTTTATATTTACTGATAAAGTTGAATATTGTGTCGTAAAAGGAAAAAAATACGCTTTTGATTTCCATATTCTATTAGTTAGTTACGTGTGGGTATGTCTAAGGTAGGCAACTTGAGTGTAGGGGACAAGTGTACTTGTCCCCATAAGTGTAAGATTTTATTTCCCTGCCATTTTCGTTTTGGCGTCGGCTGCCATTAAGGCAAATACAGCGTATGCCGCGGTATTTTGCTTTAATTTTGCCGGATCGACTTTATCAAGCGTGTCATCAGCTGTGTGGTGATAATCAAAATAATCCGTGCCATCTTGGTGTAAAGCGAAGATTGGCGCCGATGTGGCATTTTTCAGCGGAATTAAGTCAGGACCACCATGTGCGCTATTCTTGCCAATATAAGTAACGCCGAGCGGCGCCAATTGCTTTGCAATCTCACGTACAACTGGTAAGGAAGCGGCATTTACGTTTGATTCAAACGCATACACTACATCTGCACCAAAATCGGACTCGGATGCGGCTACGATGCGGTCTAATTCTGCCTGATGCTTTTTAAAATAAGCTTTTGCTCCCCAGAGACCGAGTTCTTCTGCTGCAAATAGGACTACGCGGACACTACGTTTAGGGCGTTTTACATCGGCAATGTGCTTTGCTGCTGCCATCGTCAATGCAACACCAGCGCCATCATCGAGTGCACCAGTACCCAGATCCCAAGAGTCTAAGTGACCACCAATTAAGACATATTGCTCTGGAAATTCGGTGCCCGTGAATTCACCGATGACGTTGTAACTGGTTCCTTCACCTAAGTCCTCGGTTTGAATATTTAGCGCGACTTTAACGGCATGACCTGAGTTGATAAGGCGTGCTAGCTGATCTGCATCTGGGTTCGCAACTGCAGTGGACGGGATCTTTGTCACTCCCGCTTTATAGTGACTGCCGCCAGTGTGCGCGAAGCGGTGGTGGCTGGTGCTGACTGAGCGCATCATATAGGCGATAGCGCCTTTTTTAGCCGCTTCTACGGCACCGCTATTACGAGCTCTTACCGCAGGTCCATAGCCATTACCATCAATGTCGCGGTTCATGCGGTAATTAATAAAGGCTATTTTACCTTTTAAGCTATTGTCTGGCGCGGCAATCAGCTCATCGAGGGTTTCAAATAAAACTACCTCACCACTTAAACCATCTTTTGGTGTGCTGACGCTGTTACCGAGCGCGGTAAGGTGTAGCGGTTGTTCGCTCGGTATCAGGATTTTTGCAGACTCATGGTAGCGGCGCCATTCAGGAAAGGTCGCTTCCTCAAGCCAGACTTTGTCAAAGCCCAATTGCTCAAGTTGTTTCTTTGCCCAAGCTACCGCTTTTTTATCATTTTCGGTACCCGGTAAGCGTGGGCCTACTTCTGTGGTGAGGGATTCTAGTAGTTGCCAGCTTAGGTTGCTGTGGCTTGCGGCTTCTCTAACTTGTTTAACTTGTTCTAATTGTTGTGTAGTAAATTCTTCTTGTTGTGTAGTAAATTCTTCGGCTTGCAGTGCTGTGCTCAAACCTGCGCTTAATAAACCAAATGCCAATAGTGATTTAAACTTCATGATAATCCTTGGTAAAAATGGAGTTACCGAGAGATTAAAGCATAAATTGTGATGTAAGTCCGTGTATTGCGATGAGGGAAATTCATCCACAATCTAGGGGCGCTTTATCTTGGAATAATAGAGTAAAGCGGTTAGCGAATTTACACATTTGGTATAAAATACGCGATTAAGATAGCGAATAGGAAAGCACTGTGTCGATCACTTCATTTTCTCAATTACCTCTAAACCAAGCGCTTGCTCAGCGCCTTGTAGATCTTAACTACATAGTGCCAACGGCAGTACAGTCTGTGAGTTTAGCGCCGGCGCTGACTGGACGAGATTTAGTCGTGAAAGGGAAAACCGGATCTGGTAAAACACTGGTGTTTTCACTTGCGCTGCTGAATAAGTTGCAGCCTGACAGCAATGAGGTTCAGGCTTTGGTGTTATGTCCAACGAGAGAGTTGGCTGATCAAGTCGCACAAGAAATCAGAAAAGTTGCGGCTTTAATTGGTAACGTCAAAGTGCAAACACTCTGCGGAGGAACGCCAATTGAACCTCAAACTCGGGCGTTACAACATGGCGCGCATATTGTTGTTGGTACACCCGGTCGGGTTGAAGAGCATGTTTTTAATGGCTCACTCATGCTAACTGAAACGCAGACTGTGGTATTCGACGAAGCCGATCAGATGCTGGATATGGGCTTTACTGAAACGCTAGAAAGCATTCTAGTGTATGTGCCTGAAGTTCGACAAACACTAATGTTTAGTGCGACTTACCCAGACAAGATCATGAAACTGGCGAAGCAATATATGCGTGAGCCAGAGTTTGTTGAAGCGAAAGAAGAACAAGCACACCACAGCATTAAGCAAACCTTTTATAAATTAGACAACAATAAAATGCGCTTTAACGCACTGAGAGTGCTGTTAATGCAACACCAGCCGCAAAGCTGTATCGTTTTTTGTAATACCAAAGCTGAGACTAAGCGACTATTCGAAGAATTACGTCAAACTGGACTAGCTTGCGTCGAGTTACATGGCGATTTAGATCAAGGTGAACGTGAATGGTCATTGCTCACTTTTGCTAACAAGAGTGCCAATATTCTAGTTGCCACTGACGTTGCCGCTCGAGGGCTCGACGTTGAGGAAGTTGAGCTTGTGGTTAATTATCATTTGGCGCTTGAGCCGCAGACGCATATTCACCGTGTTGGTCGTACGGGTCGGGGTGAGCACAAAGGTATCGCAGTATCTCTTTATGGAGAAAAAGAAGCCTTCAAAATAAAACAGTTGGCGGAAATATATGGTCAAGAGCTAAAACATGGCACGTTGCCGAGTCATTCGCTGCTCGAAAAACCAGCCTATAAGTCGAATATGGTGACCCTCATGATTGAAGGTGGAAAGCAGCAAAAGCTTCGCAAAGGAGATATCGTGGGCAGTTTGACTGGTGAAGAAGGCATAAGCTTCAAGCAAATTGGTAAAATCAATATTTATGATGTGCAAACATTCGTGGCTGTAAAACGCGAGGCAGTGAAGCCTGCACTACGTAAGCTTAACAATAGTAAGATTAAAAATAAGCGCTATAAAGCCTTACGTGCTTAAGGCCTGCTTGAGTATTTCATACTCATTCATTAAGCGTTTGAATGTTTCCTCATCACCTGATTTATCCGGGTGATGAGTCAAGGCCAGTTTTCTCCAACATTGGCTTAACATCCTGCGATCATAACCTTTAGGAAGTCTCCAGCGCGTTTTAATCGCGTTTAATTCGTCAGGTTTGATGGCAAGTCGCTGGCGAGCGCCGCTAAATGTAAACTGTTGCCAAAAATTATCTAACAGAGCACTCACTTCTTCACTACTGGTTTCGTAATGCTGCCAGTCTAAATAATAACTTCTGAGCGGGTCATCTAACGCTAATGAATGTTCACCTAGTTGTGGAGCTAGATAAATATTGAGTGCTTCTACATGTAGATACAGGCCCTCAGCGAATACTTCTTGCTGGAGTTGATACAGGGCATTCATGATCAGGAAGTTACGTTTAAATAGATTTTTATTTTCATCTTCATCAAGGCGAGGTAGTTGCTGTTGTTCCATCAGAGCGGCGGCAATAGTGTGCACTTTTAAAGATTGATTTTGACAAATTAGTCTAAAAATAACATCTGTTAGCGGATTGAACATTGTCGCCTCTTTAGTCTTGGTGTATCTTCACACTACCACGCAGACTAAATGATAAGCAATGGAGAGCAACAATGAATTTATCGAGGCTACTAAAGCCCTGGTCTGTGTTTGCCTGTAGCCTGTGTTTCTCCAGTTGTTTTCAAGTTAACGCCACACTAAATGATAGCACCCTTGCTGAGCGGATCTCAGAGGTGGAGCAAACCACCAATTGGCAACAGCAAAAAATACTGGGCACTGAGTTGCTCACGGAGCAAAACCTAGGAAAGGCAAGAAAAGTAGAACTTTTGCTTAGTCTAGGTAAGTCTGCTTATAAACAAAATCAATTCAAAGATGCACTCGTTTTTCTCAATCAGTTAGAGTTGATAACGCAATCAGACAGACTGAGTGACAACCATTTTTCAGCGGTAAAGGTTCAAGGGATCTGCTACTTTTACCTTGGTCATTATCAACAGGCTATTGAGTTTTACTCACGGGCATTAGCGTTAGCTGAGCAACGTAATGTCCCCATCGAAATGGCTAATTTACATAGTAATTTGGGGTTGGCGTATTTTAATAGCTTCACACTTGACTTGGCACTACATAATTATTTAAAAGCAGATGAACTTTACCAAGAGTTTGGCGATGCTCAAGATCATGCCGATATTTTACTAAATATATCGGGTGTTTATATTCGTCAAGGTGCCTATGATAAAGCGGAAGAAATGCTCCATGAAGCCCTAAACGCATTCGTCGAGCTAAACGATGAATATGGTGTTGCGCTAGCTCAAGCAGATCTTGGCGTGCTATACACTGAGACTAAACGCCCCGCGCTTGCCAAAGCGTCGTACCAAGCAGCAATTACTTATTATGAAGCGCAGAACGATGTCCGCCACTTGTCATTTGAATATGGCAATCTTGCTTTATTGAGCTATTCACAAAACCAATTAGAATTAGCCGAAAAAGAAGCAAACTTTGCGCTCTATTATGCCGAAAAGGCTCAGAATCCTGCCAACCTAATGGAAGCTCAGTTCACCTTAGCACAAATTTTCTTCGCTCAAGGGCGGCTAACAGAAGCGCTGACTAATGCAGAGCAAAGTTTAGCGGCAAGTCGAGTTATGCATGAACAGAAAAGAGAGCGTATGGCACTTCGTTTGTTAGCGCTGATTGAGGCTGCACAAGGAAATATTAAGCGCGCTAGAGATTATGACTCACAAAATTTGGAAGCGCAAAACCGCTTGATGAATGATGACATGCTGAAAAGGATTAATGACTATCGTGCTAAGTATGAGGCTAGTGAACTTTCTCGAGAAGTCGAAGTGCTCAAGCAAGAACAAAAATTACAGTTGCTGAAAGAGGAACAGCGCAGCCAATTACAATTGTTGGGTGTTATCATCGCGATATTAACTTTACTGACAACTTTCGCACTCTATCGGCGTAAGGTTGAGCAAAGAGCAAAACTGGAGTTAAGCCAAAAAGTAGCGTTGAGAACATCTGAGCTTCAGCAAAAAGCGGATGAGTTAAAGGCGGCCAACCAAGTGAAAAGTCAATTTCTGGCAAACATGAGTCATGAAATTAGGACGCCACTTACCACGGTGCTGGGACATGCAGAAGACTTGTTGGTCGAACAAGATTTAAATGCTCAGGCACAAGCATCGGTCAGAACTATTTATAATCAAGGATTACATTTACGCGATCTCGTCAATGATATTTTGGATTTAAGTCGAATCGAAGCCGAGCGCTTAGAGCTAGAAGCAACTGAATTTTCGGTAAGCAGCTTACTTGCTGACTTATGTGATATGTTTCAACAAAATATACAGAGTAAGCAATTAGAGTTTATTGTCTGTGATCAGGTAAGGGCTAACGCTTATGTACGTTTGGATTACATTCGAGTAAAACAAATACTAATAAACTTGCTAAGTAATGCCCTAAAGTTTACCGAAAAAGGCCGTATCGAATTGGAGGTATCTGAAACGCACCATGGTTTACAGTTTGTGGTGAAGGACACCGGTATTGGTATGACTGAGCAGCAGATAGGTCGAATTTTTGATAATTTCCAACAAGCTGACAACAGTATAACAAGGCGTTTTGGGGGGTCTGGGCTGGGGTTAAGTTTGTCGAGCCAGCTTGCCCACATGATGAATGGTGAAATCAAAGTACAAAGTGTTGTCGATCATGGCAGTGTTTTCTCCTTCTGTGTCCCTTGTACTGTATACCTCAATACGGCTATTACCGAAATTCAAGAACCGCAGTCCAAGCAACCTTTGCTCTCAGGTACGGTGCTGGTTGTGGAAGATCACCCAGAGAATCGGCAACTATTCTCTCGCATGATAGAGAGAACTGGTGCGACGGTTATTGTAGCCGAAAATGGTGCTCGAGCGGTTGAACAGTGTCTTAGCGACTTTCCTGATCTGGTGCTTATGGATATTCAAATGCCAAGAATGGATGGGGTTGAGGCACTTCGGATCATTCGCTCGGCGGGCTACTCTGGTCCAATATACGCGTTAACCGCTAATGTGTTGATGGAAGAGGTAAAATCATATATTGACTCAGGGTTCAATGGTCACATTGGCAAGCCGATTAATAAAAATGAATTACTAGCGGTATTGAATACGCACTTAAACTTTGAGTCTGACGGCAAAGCGTATGAACTTAATATTGATTTATCGGATTTGCGAGATAGTTTCGCAAGCACTTTTGAGCAAGAGCGCTACTTGTTGATTGATGCGTGGCAAAACAAAGATCTGAGCACTCTTCAGACTATTTGTCATAAGTTGGCGGGGGCGGCATCCATGTTTGAATTTCCAGAGCTTGCAAGTATCGCTATAGAATTTGAGAAGGTATTAAAGCAAGGAAGTGAAGATCAATTTCAATCTCTGTTTCTTGCAATGTGTGATCAGCTAAAATCTCAAGAATCATTGGCCTCCTAAAATAGCTCTATATCGTCGGAATCATCCACCTTTAGATTATCAGGTTGCTCATCATCACTGATAGATACTCGGGAGCTGTCTTTTCTGGTATCGAGTTCTGGCGTGTAATCTGAAATCTTAAACATGGATAACTTTGAATGAATACTTTGCGAAAGGGCGATGAGGTCACGATTGGAGACGGCCTGTATTTTGGTACTTGAAAGGGCATCGGAATTCAGGTGTACCATTGACTCTATACTTTCTTGAGCTGCGTCAGAGGCTTGTTTCTGCTCTTCAACTTGTTGATGAATGTCATGGGACATTTGATTGATAGAAAGCATTGCGTTTTCTATTTCATCAACCTCTTTTGTCGACGCTTCGCTTAATTTCACGGTATTGGCGGTTTCTTGCAGCGCCGCTTGCATCAGCGCATGAACGGATTCTGTGCCGGATTGTATTTTCCTAATTACCAGACTTACTTCCTTAGTTGATTGGCTTGTTCTTGCTGCAAGATTACGCACTTCGTCAGCGACGACAGCAAAGCCTCGGCCAAGTTCGCCTGCTCGTGCGGCCTCAATTGCAGCATTTAGCGCAAGTAAATTGGTTTGCTCTGCAATACCGTTAATGACTTCAAGCACAGAACTAATTTCATTGCTGTCAGTTTTGAGCAATTCTATTTGTTCACTGGTTTTCTTGATGTTGTCTGCAAGTGTTAGCAGACTTTCTTGGCTTTTATCGGTATCTAATCGGGTCTGTTTCACTGCCGTTGTGGCATTCTCTACAGATGCGTAGATTTGCTCTAAACTCGTATCTAAACGCGCAGAAATCTCTAACATAGACTGTATTGAAGTAGCTAAGTATTCACCATGCGTATGTTGTAGTGTTGCCTTTTGTGTCATGGATGCATAGGTATCTCTTAAGCTATCCGCCATTGGGTGAAGTCGAGAAGAAGATGCGTACACTTCACTAATTATATGTTCTATAACGGCGAAGCAATCATTCATTAGTAGGCAGGACTTAGAAATATTTTTATCTTGTTCGTTAAAGCGATATGTTAGGTCGACACCATTGTCACTGATAAAATTGCGAACTAGATGCTCCATATCTTTTTCAGCAGAAGAGGCTTTTTTTAAACATAAGAATTGCAATAATGCCCCGAGTGTTAAAGCGCTAACTGCGACGGCCACTCTAGCCTCATCAGAGGATAGTAAGGTAATAGCGAGTGTTACTGAAGCCAAGTTAAAAAGCGTGACAGCGGCAATAATACGACTCGGCTTCATTCTAAGTCCCTAGGTTCATTATTCAAATTTGGTTTAAATTCACTAGGTAAGGTATAGAACAAAAACAGGCAGTTGGCGAACCTGAAACGCAAAAAGCCAGCATAAGCTGGCTTTTCAATAACTAGACTTAGAGTCTACTTACTTACGACGCATTGAGTCGAAAAACTCATCGTTTGTTTTGCTCATGGAAAGCTTATCAATAAGGAATTCCATCGCATCGATTTCACTCATTTCATGCACAATCTTACGCAAGATCCACATTTTCTGAAGTTCGTCAGTTTTCGTTAGTAGCTCTTCACGACGAGTACCTGAGCGGTTGAAGTCGATAGCTGGGAATACACGTTTTTCCGCAATCTTACGGTTTAGGTGTAGTTCCATGTTACCCGTACCTTTAAACTCTTCGTAGATAACTTCATCCATCTTAGAGCCGGTATCGATAAGTGCCGTTGCGATGATGGTTAAGCTTCCGCCTTCCTCAACATTACGCGCAGCACCAAAGAAGCGCTTAGGCTTGTGAAGTGCATTGGCATCAACACCACCAGTTAATACTTTACCTGATGAAGGAATGACCGTGTTGTATGCTCGAGCAAGACGTGTAATTGAGTCAAGTAGAATAATAACATCCTTCTTATGCTCAACTAAGCGTTTTGCTTTTTCGATTACCATTTCTGCTACCTGAACGTGGCGGTTAGCTGGTTCATCAAACGTAGAGGCAATAACTTCACCTTGAACAAGGCGCTGCATCTCAGTTACTTCTTCCGGACGCTCATCGATAAGTAGTACCATCAAAGTTGCATCTGGGTTGTTGTATGTGATGGACTGAGCAATGTTTTGTAGCAACATTGTCTTACCCGCCTTTGGTGGTGCAACGATAAGTGCACGCTGACCTTTACCGATTGGAGAGGCAAGGTCTAACACTCGAGCGGTAATATCTTCGGTACTACCATTACCGCGTTCCATTACCATACGCTCATTAGCATGAATAGGCGTTAAGTTTTCGAATAGGATTTTGGTACGAGAGTTTTCAGGCTTATCGAAGTTAACTTCATTAACTTTCAATAATGCAAAATATCTTTCGCCATCTTTTGGTGGTCTGATTAAACCAACGATGGTATCACCGGTACGCAGGCTGAAACGTCTAATCTGGCTCGGAGAAACATAAATATCATCAGGGCCAGCTAGGTAAGATGCTTCTGAAGAACGTAAAAAGCCGAAGCCATCTTGTAAAATTTCTAAAACACCGCCGCCGTATATATTTTCGCCGCTTTTCGCGTGCGCTTTCAAAATAGCAAAGATAATATCTTGTTTTCTTAAACGAGCTACGTTTTCAAGTCCCATGGACTCAGCCAGTTTTACAAGTTCATTGATTGACTTGTCTTTTAATTCGCGTAAATGCATATTGGTGGGTTCTTTATTACAGTTGTCATTCTCGTTAGTTTCACGAGAGAGGTTGATTTGATAAAGCTTAAAGGTTTGTGGCTTTATAAGTTAGCAGCTAGGCGTCGGGTCGTCCAGTGTTTATACAAATTTTATTCTATTAAAAATGATATAGATCAGCTTCACAACTGCGGCAGTTATGCCGCAGAGTGTGTAACAACCTGAATTACAGGTTGTTTTCTAGGAACTCAACGAGTTGAGTCTTAGATAGAGCACCAACTTTAGTTGCTGCTACTGCACCATCTTTAAACAGTAATAGTGTTGGAATACCACGGATACCGTACTTAGGTGGAGTACCAGCGTTTTGGTCGATATTTAGTTTGCCGATCGCTACGCGGTCACCGTGTGATTCTGCAACTTCATCAAGGATAGGCGCAATCATCTTACAAGGGCCACACCATTCTGCCCAGAAATCTACTAGTACAGGCTTGTCAGATTTGATTACGTCAGCTTCAAAGCTGTCATCAGTTAGTTGGATAATTTTGTCGCTCATTACGCTCTCCGTTAGAATTAGGCGAAATATTTAATGCGTATTTAAACACTCTTGTTTCTTATTGCAAGTTTAAACGTTATGCTTTATTGCTATGACTAAGACACATTTGACCAATAAAAAATTCAACGACTTTGCTTTAGCACCGGAAGTGGTCGCCGGTTTACAGGAAAATGGCTTCGAATTTTGTACGCCAATCCAAGCAAAGTGTATACCTTACATCTGTGAAGGCCGCGATATCGCGGGCCAGGCACAAACTGGTACGGGCAAAACTCTTGCGTTTTTGACCGCGACCTGTCATCGCCTATTGCAGACTAAAAAGGATAAAAAAACGCAACCTCGTGCAATTATTATGGCACCGACTCGAGAGTTGGCTATCCAAATACATAAGGACGCGCAAGTCATTGCGCCACGTTGTGATCTTAAGCTTGCCCTTGTATATGGTGGCGAAGATTACGAAAAACAACGGGCTCAACTGGAAAAAGGCGCGGATATACTAATCGGAACGACTGGGCGTTTAATCGATTTTTATAAGCAGGGTGCTTATAACCTCAATGATATCGAAGTGGTTGTGCTAGATGAAGCAGACCGAATGTTTGATTTAGGTTTTATCAAAGACATTCGTTATTTGTTCAATCGCATGCCAGGTCGTGAAGAGCGATTAAATCTATTATTCTCTGCAACACTGTCATACAGAGTGCAAGAGTTAGCATTCGAACACATGACCAATCCTATTCATGTGCAAATTGAGCCAGATGTTAAAACGGGCAAACGTATTCAAGAAGAGCTATTTCACCCGTCAACAGATGACAAAATACCTTTACTGCTGACTTTGATTGAGGAAGAGTGGCCAGAGAAGGCAATCATTTTTGCTAATACTAAGCACAGCTGCGAAAACGTATACGCATGGCTGAAAGCAGATGGCCACCGTGCAGGCTTGCTTACTGGAGACGTGAATCAAAAGAAACGCCAGTCAATTTTAGCGCAGTTTACGCGTGGCGATGTTGATTTATTGGTGGCGACTGATGTTGCTGCACGTGGTTTACATATTCCTGAAGTAAGTCATGTGTTCAACTTCGACTTGCCGGATGACAGAGAAGACTACGTTCACCGCATTGGTCGTACGGGTCGAGCTGGTGCATCTGGACATGCGATTAGTTTTGCGTGCGAGCAATACGCCTATAATTTACATGAGATAGAGGAATACATAGAGCATGCAATTCCTGTTTCTCATTATGATAAAACAGCACTATTAACTGACTTGCGTGCGCCTCAAGTAAATAAACGTCGTCATTCAGGCCATGGTAATAGTGGTAACAAGCAACGTGGTGGTGGTCGCCGAACAGGTGGCTACAGAAAACCACAATCCAAGTAAACTTGGATAGTAAAGTAGTAAGCGCTTAAAGCGATTTGTTGAGGTTTAAAAAGTGGCAAAGACTGCTTCGAAGGAAGATATTTACGCTGTAATAGACTTAGGGTCTAACAGCTTTCATATGTTGATAGCGAAACATATGGCAGGCGGTATTCACACAATTGGCCGTGTGAAAAGGAAGGTGCGGCTGGCATCTGGGCTTAATGACCAAAATGAATTGTCGCTTGAGGCGATGCAAAGAGGATGGGAATGCCTTGCTTTGTTTGCTGAGCGCTTACAGGATATCCCCAAGCAAAACGTTAGTATTGTCGCGACAGCGACATTGCGTTTGGCTACTAATGCTCACACATTTATCGAAAAAGCGGAGCAGATCCTTAATCATCAGGTAAATGTGATAAGTGGAGAAGTGGAAGCGAAAACCATTTATAAAGGTGTCGCTCACACATCCGCCTGTCAAGGTAAGCAACTTGTTATTGATATCGGTGGCGCGAGTACCGAAGTTGTGATCGGGAAAGGCTTTGATGCCTTGCTGTATAAAAGCTTAAATATGGGCTGTGTGACTTATCTAGATAGGTATTTCAGCGATGGCCTATTAAGTCTTGAAAACTTTGACGCTGCTGAGCAGGCTGCAAAGCAGGTAATACAGCCTATTCAGGCCAAATATAAAAAGCTTGGCTGGGAGTTAGCCATTGGTGCGTCAGGAACTGTTCAAGCCATTCAGGAAATTTTCGCCGCGATGGGCGAGAACGAACAACTGACGCTAAGCAAGTTGGAAGAAGTAAAGCTTAAAGCAATTGAATGTGAAACGGTGGCTGCGCTAACTTTACCTGGGTTAATTGAAGAACGCCGCTTAGTCTTTGTATCGGGCCTTGCTATTTTGATTGCACTATTCAAGTCATTGGATATTCAATCTATGGGTCTTGCCGGTGGCGCACTTCGTGAGGGTGTACTTTATAGTATGATCCCTGATTTTCAGGCTGTCGATATCTGTCAGCGTACATTGGATGGTTTCACTCAGCGTTATCATGTTGATACCGAGCAGGCGCTGCGAGTATACGAAGTGGTGTCTGATATTATCGCCCAAGTGTCATCAAGCTGGGGTCTGGATGAACAAGCGAGTCTGCACTTGGCAAAGGCAATCGCATCTCTTCATGAAATTGGCTTGCTGATTGACTATAAACAGTACCATAGACACAGCGGCTATATATTGGCGAATACTTCAATGCCTGGATATAGCAAAGCGCAAAAAGATATTATCGTTGCTATCGTTAAAAATCATAGAGCCGACCTTGTTGCCAAAGATTTTGATCGATTAGGTTGTCACTTTGAGTACGCTAAGCTGTTATGCGTCGTAGTTCGACTTGGTGTTTTGCTATCTATGCGTAGAAAAGACGATGTTCTACCTAAAGTAACAGTTCAAGCCAACAATGAAGAGAAAAAGTCCCTGACTATGCAAATGCCCGATCCCTGGTTATCTCTTCATCCGTTGATGCTAGCGGAGCTCGTTCAAGAAGCGGCTTACCTATCAAAATTCGGTTGGGAATTAAAAATAGAGCGCGTCTAGCGCTCTTTTTGTTTGTAAAACATGCAAAAATAACTGTCTTAGAGTGATTTCTATCCAAACGATCTGTTTTTCGCAACTTTCTTAAAAAAAAGGGTTGCACTAAAATCGGATCGCCCTATAATGCGACCCCACTGACACGGGGCGCCACGCTGAAAAGCAAAGCAGCAACGAGTTAGGGTCAAGTAAAACTTAAGTTCGAAACTTCTGCTAAAGAAATTCAAAATTAAGTGTTGACAAAAAATCGGGAATGCTTAGAATGCACATCCCTCGAAACAACGAAATGTTTCGAAACGTTCTTTAAAAATATGAAGCAATCATCTGTGTGGGCACTCGTACAGATTGAGTTCTAACAGCAGATTCTAGTTCGCTAGATGACGCAAACAAATTTAGA